>JBCCXG010000453.1:0-5474 GCA_039191945.1 Bacteroidota bacterium | reverse complement strand
TCCCACTACGCCACCGGTCATACCGAAGGTACTTGGGCAATGCCAGAAATCCCATCTACAATGCACCACGCTGGACAACCGAGCAGCAACTGGCAACTACGGATGTCAATCGATACCTGTTCTCTACCGATGTCAAGATTGAACCCACTGACTTCCTCCAGGTTACGCTTCGCGGAGGTATTGATGGCTTTGATGACAAGCGAAGTTACTTCTTCCCCATTGGCTCTGGCGGCGACCGACAGAATGGGGTCTTTGCTGAGGACGTTATCGGAGGTCGCGAAATCAATTTTGATGGAATCGTGAGAGGCAATTTCCAGTTGACGCCCGATATCGGCGGAAATGCTACAGTGGGATGGAACATCAACGACCGACAAAGGACGACCAATAGCTCAAACATTACGGGATTCCTGGTAAATGCCCGAAAGGAAACCACCGATTTGAACACTTCGGCGGCAAACTCAACGGTGGAAAATGAGAAGCGATTCATTCGTTCCAATAGGTTGTATGCAGTACTGAGCCTGGATTTCTTCAATCAGCTCTTCGTTACCGCTTCCAACACCATTGAGGCACACTCCGCGGTGGATGGCAATTTCAGTTATCCATCAGTAGATGCGGCCTGGCAGTTTTCTGAGCTTCCGGTGATTTCGACCAACAGCGTCTTCAGTTTTGGTAAGCTCCGCGTAGCCTGGGGTCAGCTGGGAGTCGCTCCAGATCCTCACCGAGCGCAAACGCTGGCTGAGGGAGGTTTTGAATACAGTACCTACAGCGATCCCCTACAGATCGCACTGTTCGGTGGTGGCTTCCGACTAGATGATGATCGAGGAAACCCCGGATTGGATCCAGAAATCAAGACTGAGTTCGAGATTGGTACTGACCTGCGATTTTTCAACGATCGATTGTCCTACAGCTTCACTTTCTATCAAAACAATATCGAGGGTATGCTACTGCCGATCGATTTGACACCCTCCTCCGGTTTCGACACGCAGTTTGACAATGCTGCGGACATGGAGAACATCGGAGTGGAAATGGACTTGACGTATACAGTGGTGCGCAACAACGACTGGAACGTGGACATCTACGCCAACTGGGCGACCAATGAAAATGAGGTGACCCGGCTCGAAGGCACGGAGACCTACAACCTTTCACCGGGCGCGTCCGTCAGTTCTCGGGCGATCGTAGGTAAACCATTGGGTGAGCTTTTTGGTACCGGCTCTCAGACGAACCCCGATGGATCTTTTGACCTGGATGACAATGGGTTTCCGCAGCTCACGCCCAGTCCCATTACATTGGGCGACCCGAACCCGGACTGGACGGGTGCCATCGGCGTGCGCGCCAACTGGAAAAATGTTGCCTTCAATATTCTAGTGGACCGCTCACAGGGTGGTTTCTTTTCTCCTCGATCACTGTGGGTGTTGAGAAGATTTGGTACCACGCAGGAGACAGCCAATCGATTCACTACCACGACAGACCTGACCAACTACGCCGGTAACGTTATTCCGGCTGGCACCACAGTAAGAGGCAATATTGCCAACTTTGGGGGCGGTGATGTACTATTAGATGAGACCTGGTACCGGACAGGTATTGGCGGGGGATTTGGTGACAATCAGGCGTATAACTTCTCTATAGAAGAAGCGACCGTTACCAGAGTACGGGAGCTCACCCTGTCTTACACATTGAATTCTACTGCATTCAGGGACTTTACCAAGGCACGCTCAGTCACCTTCTCAGCGACGGCGAGGAACCTGTTTCACTGGGATGACATTCCGGGCATCGATCCAGAGATCAATCAGACAGGTGTAGGAAACGCACGGGGCTTGGAGTACTTCACCAACCCGAGCACAGAGTCTTACCTCTTCTCCATTGAAGTCAACTTCTAACTCAAATGAGGACTGAGAAAATGAAAAATTTGAAATATATCTTTTTGGCGCTTGTGATATTAGCTTCAAGTTGCCAGGACATCGTCGAAGATGTAAATGATAACCCGAACCAGATTACTCCTGAAGAGGTCGATGCCCGGTTGTTCCTTACGGGAGCGATGCTGGCCAATATCGTGGCTCAAAACGGTCACCTGAATCGTATAGCAGCACTGTACAGTGGTCAGCTGACGGGTTTCACCTCATTGTATTCCAACATTTATGGATATAATCTGTCCACTGCGGAGTCGGTGACTACCTGGAGTAGAATGTATATTGGAGTAGTGCCAAACGTGCGCTACATCCGAGAGCAGCAGCCAGACAACCTACAGTTGCAAGGCATCTGCAAGGTATTGGAGGCACATGCCATTGGTACCGCCGCATCACTTTTTGGCGATGTGCCGTATTCGGAGATTGCGGGTGAGATTGCCGACCCAGTTTTTGATCCGCAGATGTCGGTGTTCAATGCGGTCAATGACCTGTTGAATCAAGCCATATCTGATCTCGGTGCTGCAGGTAGCGCCCCCTTGCCCGAAGACATTCACTTTGACGGGGATAGCGAAAAGTGGCAGGCAGTGGCTTATACGCTACTTGCTCGCAACCTGCTCCTCATGAAGGACTATGCCGGCGCTAATGCTGCGGCTCAAAATGGTATCGCCGATGCGGCCGATAACATGCTTCACGTGCCAAGAGGGGATCCTGCTCAGTCAGAAGGAGACAAGAACCTCTTTTGGATGATTCTCGAAGGATCTCGGGCTGGCGACATCGGTACTGGAAACAGCTACCTTATGCAGCTGCTCAACGATACCACGGACGTGTACCGAGGCAACGCGAAGACGGATGAAACAGCCCGCTTTGGTTTTTTCACCATCGATGAAGCCTCTGGAACGGACAATAGTGGTATAATTGAGCAGTTTGAGCCGATGGTCATGGTCGGGTATCAAGAGAACCAACTGACACTGGCGGAGACTGCCATTCGGACGCAGGACTTTGCCACGGCATTGGGCCACTTGAATGACTACCGAGCCTGGTTGACGGAAGGGGGACAGTTGAACGATGCCTTCATCGACGAACCTTTTATGTACGAACCCTATGAGGCAGCTGATTTTGCTACGGGCGGCATGGAGAACCCCGACGGCATCTCCGCCGACGATGCGTTGTTGCGGGAGATTATCGAGGAACGATACATCTCGGGATTTGGGACGCACATGCCGTTCAACGACGCCCGCAGGTTGAGAATGACGGATCCTGATTTGGATGTGCCATTTCCTTTCAATATAGCCACGGCGACGGCCCACCCTGAGCGTTTGCCATACTCCAATGACGAGTTACTGACCAATAGCAATGCTCCCGATGAGGATCCAGGGATCTTTGTCCGTACCCCTGTGAATTCGAACTAGGGCCAACGACTTTTACGTCTTAAAGCAATAGATAGAGCCAGTTTTCTGCTGGCTCTTTTTTCTTATTTGAGCCCAGTCGAGGCCTTGCCGCACCATCAAATGCACGTCTCGTTCGTCCGAGTTGATGCAGCAATGGTTTTGCTCCGGTCTAAGTATACTTTATGGGACTGGGTCGGATCTGAGGTCCCAGCAAAAAAGCGCCAGATCGCTCATCCATAGATTATCAGCATTGCGTCAGACGGCTTCCGGATTCTTTCTTACTTACAGTTGTGCAAAGAGAGATAAAACGGTGAGAAACTAGTTATCGCTTACTTAGGTCAGAGAAATGCTCTATTTTGACGGAGAATGATCGATATGTTCACTTTGTACCTTACACAAACCAATGATTGCCAATAGGCGCTCTATTTCTATCGCGCTCGGGCCGATTGTCTTTATCGTTTTGCAGTTGCTAGGCAAGCCTGCTGGGATGGAGGCGGAAGCTTATCACGTGCTGACCGCCACCGCCTGGATTGCGATCTGGTGGATCACAGAAGCAATACCCATTGCCGTTACCGCACTGCTACCCATCATTCTTTTTCCTCTGACTGGCGCTCTTGATGTCAATGCGACCACCATGTCCTATGGGCATCAATACGTTTTTCTTTACATGGGTGGGTTCATCCTAGCCATCGCCATTGAGAAATGGGACCTTCATCGCCGCATCGCCCTGAATATCATTAGCCTCGTCGGCACACAATTGGTGAACGTCGTTTTGGGATTTATGATTGCGACTGCCTTCTTATCGATGTGGATATCCAATACGGCCACATCGGTAATGATGCTACCCATTGGGATGGCTATCGTAAAGCAGTTGGAGATGTCCGGGAAGGCCAACGATGCCGGTGATTTCGGCAAAGCGCTGATGCTTTCCATTGCATACAGTGCGTCCCTTGGAGGTATCGCTACATTGGTAGGTACGCCACCAAATCTGGTGTTTGTGGGGGTGGTCAAAGAGACCTTTGGAGCGGAGATTACCTTTTTCCAGTGGCTGCAGTTCGGTTTACCTATTTCGTTGGTTTTGCTTTTCATTTGCTGGAAGTATTTGACCCGCTATGCCTTTGATCTAAGGGGTCAATCTTCTGCCGGCGGACAGCAGGAGATCCATCGGCAGCTGTTGGCGTTGGGAAAAATGTCCTATGAAGAAAAGGTCGTGCTGGCGGTCTTCGTATTTACCGCCGTAGCGTGGATCAGTCGCTCCTTCGTCTTGGAGCGATTGGTGCCGGGCATCACCGATACGATTATTGGTATGAACGCAGGCATACTCCTTTTCCTTTTGCCGGCGAGTAAGAAGGGCGAGCGTATCATTACTTGGGAAGAGGCCCGCGGGATGCCCTGGGGTATTATCTTACTTTTTGGTGGTGGAATGGCTCTGGCACAAGGTTTTAAGACGACGGGCTTAGCGCTGTGGATTGGTAGCCAATTTACCTTTATTGAAGGCCTCTCGTTGATCTTGGTGATTGTGATCATCATCGCCTCCGTCAATTTCCTGACCGAGATCACTTCAAACCTGGCCACAACGGCGATGCTGCTCCCCATTTTGGCTTCACTGGCCATTAGTATTCAGCTTCATCCTTATTTGCTCATGGTGTCCGCGACCGTAGCGGCTTCGTGTGCCTTCATGTTGCCGGTGGCCACGCCTCCCAATGCAGTGGTCTTCGGATCTGGATACTTACGAATACCGGATATGATTCGGGCGGGTCTCTGGATGAATGTACTGTCGATCTTTTTGTTGACGCTTATTGTATATTTCCTTTTACCGCTGCTATGGGATTTGGATACGGTGCTCATACCTCTTGCAGACTAGTAGTACAAAGAAACACTCACTCAATGAAGAACTATTTGCGTAATCGCCTTGATCGTAGGCCCAGGACCTGGCTATTTGCTGTGTTCGTGCTTTCCTTTCCTACCGTAGCCTATACTCAGCCCGTCCCTCTCGACGCGCTGAAATGGCGGAATATCGGACCGGCAAATCAGGGAGGGCGCATTGTGGACGTCGAGGCACTGGATGGACAGTTTCGTAAGGTATGGGCAGCTGTTGGGTCCGGCGGAGTTTGGTATTCCGAAAATGCCGGCACCACCTGGACGCCAATTTTTGATAATTACTCAACCGCGTCCATCGGCG
>JBCCXG010000452.1:0-5479 GCA_039191945.1 Bacteroidota bacterium | reverse complement strand
CTGATCGTGTATGCCAACCAGATCAACGACTATATTTTTTTGAGGCCCTATGGGGTTACCACAGGTATCACCGGTACGTTCCCATTCTTTATTTACGACCAGACGAATGCCTTTTTCCTCGGTAGTGATTTAGATATTCGATACAAACACTCACCCTCATGGACTTCGGAGGTGAAAGTCTCGTACGTGTATGCGGTGGAAAGAGGCAGCAATCAACCTTTCCTGGAAATACCTCCCTTCAATGTGAACTACTCGCTAGACTATGAAAGGAGGCCTTGGAGCTACGGAGTGAATTTGAACTACACTGCGACGCAATGGAATGCTCCTCCGATCATTGAGCCCATCGACTTTGACAACGGAGAGGCCGAATTCACGCAAGATGAGATTTTTGATTTTATGGCGCCTCCTCCCCATTACCTGCTCTTGGGTGCGCAAGCCTCCTACGAGAAAAAGCAGTGGAATGTGACCGTGAGAGGAGATAATCTGCTAAATGCCTCCTACCGAATCTATACCGATCGACTACGGTATTTTGCCGATGCTCCCGGGAGAAACCTATCCATATCACTCGGATTTGAATTTTAGTGCATCCAGGTTGCGCAGTCGCACTCGATGCAATAATATTGCATTTATAAGAATGTCAAAAAAACACCAATAGAAAGACATGAATACTAACAAATCACTATTTTATTTATTCCTATTTCTGGGATTAGGGCTCTTCGTGAGCTGTTCTGACGATGATGAAGACGATGGCGGCGGCGACGATGGCGAAGAGACGATTACTCAGGTAGTTTTGACATTCACGCCGACCCGAGCTACGGAATTTGACGTAGTTACTGCCACTTGGTTTGACGCGGATGGAGAAGGGACGGGGGCTCCCACAATCGATGATATTACGCTGGTCGAAGGTGCTGATTACGAAATGAGCGTTACGCTGACCAATACCCTCGAGACTCCTCCAGAGGACGTCACCGCAGAGATCGAAATGGAAGATGACGAGCACCAGTTCTTCTTTTCATTTACAGATGGTATCTTCGGCGACCCCATGGGTGATGGGAACATCGATAACAAAGATGATGCTATCAATTACAATGACTTTGACGCGAACAATCGTCCCCTAGGGCTATCGACTCAGTGGACTCCTGGTGAGCCTACGACATCCGCAGGTCAGTTTCGAATCGTACTGAAACACCAGCCTGACCTGAAATCGGATGATTCGGATTTCAACACGGGCGGTACGGACATCGATATCACTTTTAATTTGAATGTCGCGGAAGATCCGAATGCGGAAGAAGAGACGATTACCCAGGTAGTATTGACCTTCACACCTGCAGGCGGTGGCGATGCGCTGAGCTTCACGTGGCTCGACGCGGACGGTGAAGGTGTAGGTGAACCAGCAATTGACGATGTGAACCTCGCAGCAAATACAGAGTATGAAATGAGCATCATGCTCACCAACACTTTGGAGGATCCGGATGAGGACATCACCGAAGAGATCGAGAGAGAAGACGACGAACATCAATTCTTTTTCTCCTTCACAGCGGACATCTTCTCTAACCCAGCTGGAGATGGAAATAAGGATACCCGCGATGATCCTCTGAACTATAATGATGAAGATGACAACATGCTGCCGGTGGGTCTTTCCACTCAGTGGACGACAGGGGCTGCAACCACGTCAGAAGGAGTCTTCAATGTCGTGTTGAAGCATCAGCCCGATTTGAAGACAGCGACATCTGATTCAAACACAGGAAGTACCGACATTGACATCAACTTCCCGATCAACATTCAATAGTTAGCTTAGAAGGTTTTTTATCGAGGCCACCCGGTGAGGGTGGCCTTTTTTTGTGCTATGTCCTTTGGCCAAAAAGCATGCAAGCCTCCAACACCAGGACTGGACGGCCGTGAGACAAAGGCAAGCTTTCGCCTGCTCAACGAATAGTCCGAGTCCTGACATACAGTCAGAATCATGACCAAGGTCAGAGGGGGTTTCTCAAAAGCACAAGTAGACGTCATCAGAGCCGGCCTTTGGGCATATTATGCCCTATGGCATAGTATGGTTTTAACTCACAAATTCTTGAGGATTACTTTTTCTTGTTCCGCTCTTCAGGATCTGCGTAATGGTGATCAAATGCGGAAACTCTAACAACATACCTACCACCAGTACCAAATGAATCAGGGGTTGCTGTGGAAAGAAGACGAGACTAATCACCAGCATCAAAGGTGCGTTTCTCGCGGCCATAGTCATGGTCAGACTAATCTCCTGTTTCTTGGACAATGCGAATGATCTCGCAGTAAATCTGGCCAAAAAGAAAGCAGTGATGAAAAAGATCAATATCACGCCAAAGACACTGGGAAGCCCCGTGGTATTGGCAATCAAGGACTCTACATGCACATTGAAAATAGAAAAAACCAATAGCAGGAGTGTGACAAAAACAAATCGCTCCGCAAGTGCATGGCTCCTTGGAAAAATATCCGCTCGCCATCGGGAAACCAGCCACCGAAGGAATTGCGCTGCGACAAATGGCAGCGCAGCCCAGTAAATCAGCACATCAAAGAATACATCTAAGGGAACATCAATGGTATTCGCGGTGAATAGGTACAGATAAACCGGCAACAGGACAACTTGTAGCAATAGATTAAATGGAAGCAATGCTGAATTGACCTCAACATCCCCATGGGCCAGCTTCGTAAAGCCAAGGTACCAGTCCGTACACGGCGCCACCAAATAGATCACTAACCCCACAAAGATTGCGTTCGATCGATCTACTAAGGCACTTGACAGGAGAAAGGCGATCAGGGGCAACACCACAAAGTTTGACATCAGGGCCAAGAAGAGGTACTTCTTATTCTTTACACCATCAAAAAAGCCCTCGAGCGAGATCGTGTAAAACAGCATAAAGAGCATGGCGATGATAAAGTAGTCCATCAGGGACGTCTCGAAAGAAGTAAACAGTCCAACGGAAGCACCCGCCACGATAGCGGCGATCAGTAGCAGTGACTCATGAAAGGGCTTCCAACTAGCAGACACATTCTCCATCACAACAGGATAGATCCTTCAAGTAGAAATTGAGTTCTTTGTAGTCCTTGAGCGCCTCCTTAATCGTTCGGCGGTTGACCCGTTTTCGACGTGCGACGGATTCAGCGACGATGGCAAACCGTTGTCGGTATTTGAAAATAAAGCAAAACAAGGCGTTTTTGTGCTTTACCTGAGGACCCACCAGGAACAGATTTTTGGTTTTGGTCGACTCATCCTTCTCGTTCAAAAGCGGATAGCCCTTCTTAAAGAGAAAGAGGTCCTCAATAAGTCTCAAACTAGTTGCAAAACCAGTACAATTGATGGGTGGCTCGGTTGATAGGAAAGACTCTCCCGTTAGGGTCCTGACCCTGTATTGGCCTTCTTCCCTTTCAACACTTGTGACGAGTGTCTCCGGAACGTACTCCAAGTCGAATCTTATTTCCTGGATTCTATCTCTTGTGAATGGAGAAAGACTATAGCTGGAGTCACTATTCACCAGCTCCAGATAGTTTGAACTATCGAGGAGCGTAACGCGCTTTCCTCCCTTTACGAGGTGAGTAGCCGCATCAAAACCGGACTCGTAAGATCCAATCACAATATGCTCCTCTCCCTTCAATTCTGAAAAGGAAGTGATATCCGCATAGTGCCGACAAAGATCAGCACCGGGAAAGCCATTCTTTTTGGGGTATTGATATTCGCCAGCCGCCCAAATCAGGTACTCAGTTTGATAAGCCCCTACGCTGGTCGTCAAGGCGAATGAGGTCCTCTCCTTTGCTACACTGAACACTTCCACACCCACTTCGATGGGCAACTCATAGAAGTCCGCTAGCCCTTCCAGGTACACTGCATAGTCTTCTCCCGTAGGATGCTCCGTCAACAACGACAATGCAGGGGAAGTATCTGGAGTTACCGCATTGAGATCGGGCATTTTGAAAAAATTCCCGGTGAACGACGGTGAAATAAATTGGGTCTCTTTGGGCCATTTTTTGAAGGAGGCACCGACTCCCTCTTTTTCCAAGATGAGAAAATCAATGCCGAGCTCCTGTAGCAAGACAGCAACCCCTAGTCCTGCGGGCCCAGCTCCTACGATGATGACATCAGCTTTCCTTTCTTCCATCATTTACTCCGCTCAGTGTAAGCACCCTTGTTGTAAGGATGCCAAAGACGCGCTCCTTATTTGCGAACTTTACCCCTCTTCGCTATATCTATGAACGGGCCATTGGTCCTTGTAACCGTCTCGCCAGAAACCTGTAGCTAGTTCGTCTTCGGTACTTAAACAACTGTCCAGGTCGGCTTTAATAGCCTCTTCATCCATGTCTTGGCCGATGAGGACGATTTCATTCTTTCTGTCTCCAAATCGTTTGTCCCAACCCGCTTCAATGTACTCCTGGTTTTCTAGGTACCCCGCGTACATCCTGCGCTGATTGAAAGGCATGCTGCTCCACCATACCCCAGCACTGTCTGCTCTCAAAGAGCCGCCAGCCTGACCCCAAATCAGTGCCTGCTTAGGCCGGGAAGCCATCCAAAACAATCCCTTACTCCGTATGATAGACTTGGGAAACCTCTCCCGTACGAATGCCCTAAACCTCACGGGATCAAACGGTTTTCTCCTTCGATACACAAATGAGCCGATGCCATATTCCTCAGTCTCTGGTGTGTGCTCCGCCTTATTAAGCTCTTCCAACCATCCTGCACTTTGCTCCGCTTCTTCAAAATCAAAAAGCCCCGTATTCAAGATTTCTTTCGGTTCCACTTTGCTGAAGGACGACTCGATGATCTTAGCCGTCGGATTCAGTTTTTTGATCGTTGATCGCAGTACTCCAATCGTGTCTTTGTCGACCAGATCCGCTTTGTTGAGAACAATGACATTGGCAAATTCGACCTGGTCGGTCAGGAGATTCACTATACTGCGTTCATCTCCATCCATATCCGTCAGATTCCGATCTACCAATCGCTCCGGACTACCAAAATCCTTGAAGAAATTGAAGGCGTCTACCACGGTGACCATGGTATCGATGAAACTGAATTTGGATAGGTCAATCCCATTCTCTTCATCGACGAAGCTAAAAGTTTGTGCCACGGGTACCGGCTCGCTGATACCGGTGCTCTCTATGAGCAAATAGTCAAACTTGTTTTCCATGGCTAATTTCTCCACTTCGACCATGAGGTCTTCCCGCAGGGTACAGCAGATACAGCCGTTGCTCATCTCGACCAGCTTCTCTTCCGTTCGAGAAAGGGTATTTTCATTTTTTACCAGATCTGCGTCTACATTCACCTCGCTCATGTCATTGACGATGACGGCGACTTTAAGGCCTTCTTTGTTGTGAAGGACGTGATTCAAAAGCGTGGTCTTTCCTGCTCCCAGGAAGCCACTCAATACAGTTACAGGTAATTTGTTTGTGGTCAGCATTTTTTCTTTTTGATCTTTGAATGGTCTTCATCTGCTCCCACCACCCTTGTTCCGAT
>JBCCXG010000451.1:0-5483 GCA_039191945.1 Bacteroidota bacterium | reverse complement strand
GCTCCCCATCATTCTGCCTACCGATATGGCAGCATTCCTCCCGAGTTGTCCGCCCAAAAGGGACTATTCGTTAAGAACCAACTCATTACGGACTTCGAATACCCCGTAAGCCGCATTGCTGATATCCCGGCTGCTTCTCATGAAAAGAATACCTCGAGACAGGAGTTCGTTCTGTCTTTCAGTGATGATCTTTCGCACCATGCAATTGATATTAAATTCACCTACACTGGGGACGAAGCGTCCAATTACAAGACTGCGCTCCACTGGACCACAGAGCAGCAGCGTCGTGATCTATTGGGGGAAGTAGTCGATTACATGGCTACTGGCGCGGAGATCGACCAGCTGATCATCAAGCAGGCAGACATTGACGCCAATAACTGGAACGAACCATTCATTGTCTCTGCTGAGCTGCGATCACCTGCCTTTTTGGAAAGGGCGGGGCCGGCCCTACTATTCAAGTTGGGCGATGTCATTGGACCCCAACCCGGGCTCTATGAAGTGAGTGAGCGCAAATTTGAGGTTGAGCAAATGAGCAACAAGACCTACTACCGAAACATCCGAGTCGAACTACCCAAGGGATATGCCATTCACAACCTGGACGATATTCGAAGAGAGGAGGTAGTCACTGATGGAGATGAGGAGATTTTTGTGTTTCGAACGGACTACACGTTGGACGGCAACGTCCTTAACGTATCCATCGAGGAGTCTTACCGACGTATTTTCTTCCCAAGCGCCAGATTTGAGGAGTTTCGTCGGGTGATCAACGCGGCAGCGGATTGGAATAAAGTCATTTTGGTACTTAGACCCAACGGATAGCCGATCAAAAGAGAGAACCTGTTTTGGGTAGACTTTGCTTCTTAAGGTACTTCAGATAGAGTTGTGCGCAAGCATGGGCGTCGCTGAAGGCGTCATGGTGCTTCAAGGGGATCTTATACTTTTTGCTCAGGTAAGACAAGCCCCGACCATAAATCCTTCGGGTGCAGCGTTCTTCGAAATGGGGCTGTATCTCATCATAGTAAGCGAGGGTCGACCGAAGACAATTCACATCGAATCCGGAGTTGTGAGCGACCACTACCTGGTCTTCGATCCAGATCTTCATCTCCTGCCAGATGTAGTCAAAGGTCGGAGCATCCGAGGTATCGGCCGGTAGGATGCCATGGACCTCTATGTTTTTGTAGTGGTACCGATTTTTGGGAGGCTGTACGAGTCGATTCAGTGTATTGACCACCTCACCCCCCTCGACTCGAACCAAACCAACCTGACAGATACTGTTGGGATTGTAGTCCGCAGTTTCAAAATCAATCGCCGTGAAGTCCTCTAATTGCATATGTGCTCCTCAACGATAAAAATAAGAAGTACCAGGTAGTTTACAGGCCTCTTCGCAAACGCTTCTTTTCACCGTGGAGTTTCTTATCTCGAAGCCTTCTGGCCTTGGCGGCCTTGCTGGGTTGTGTAGCTTTTCTAACCTTCTTCTGTTCAAATGCCTGGGCCAATAGTCTATCAAGCTTTTTGAGTGCGATCTCCTTGTTTCTCACTTGTGACCGCTTACTGTCTGATGAGACCATCAAATCTCCATTTTGCGTCACCTTTGATCGGTGCTTTCGTCGGATCATCTCCTTTTCCAAGTCGCTAAGTACCACCGACGCATCAATGTTGAATTTGAGGACCACCTTGGTCTCTACCTTGTTCACATGTTGACCTCCAGGGCCGCCGCTTCTGGCGGTATGGAACGTCAACTCTTTCATCAGGTCCGCTACACGGATGCGTCTTCTCTTGTTATTCATCGAAGTTTTGAACCATTTTTTATGAGAGAAGGATACATGAAATCATCAATTTTCTTATGGACTTACTTACTGCAATTTCGCAGTGGAGAGTAACGGTAGCGTTACGAGGGACCGGGTAAGTAGGTGTTACAATTGTCCAAGGATTGACTAACTTGATCCCCATATCGGTCTTAGCGCGCAAATTTATTGGATACTGCCCTAGTCGGCAGCATGAGATGTTGGATCGTGTCAGGCCATATGTTATAGAAAGCTCGGAAGCATGACCATCGACGACGCCGCAAAGTATTTCAATGCTCCAGAGGATGTGAATTTATTGACCAGAACCTCTGAGCTTATTTTTACCTCTAGGGAAACCGTGGTCGTACTCGATGACGATCCCACGGGTACACAGACCGTCCACGACGTACCGGTATTGACAGACTGGAAGGTGGAAAGTTTACAGGCCGAGCTGGCCGAGGGGAAGGAATTGGTTTATGTGCTCACCAATTCCCGCAGTCTGCCAGCCGATGAGGCACAAAGAATCAATAGAGAAATAGGAGAACACCTTTCCATGGCCTCCAAGCTTACTGGCAGGGATGTCCGTGTCATTAGTAGGAGTGATTCTACGCTGAGAGGACACTACCCGCTGGAAATCGAAGAACTCCAGCAAGCCTTGAAGTTGGAGAAAGCGACGCAGGTGATTGTACCGGCTTTCATGGAAGGCGGGCGCTATACCCTCGAGGACGTACACTACGTGCAGGAGGGTAAGGATTTGGTGCCGGCAGCCCAGACACCTTATGCCGAGGACAAAGTTTTCGGCTACCAATCTTCACATCTGGTCGATTGGATTGAAGAGAAATACCTCAACCGCATTGTCCGGGAGCAGATCAAAACACTTTCTATTTCACTCATCAGAGACCTGTATGCAAGACAGTTGGCCCAGTGGTTCATAGATCTTGAGGCGAAGGTAGTGGTGGTCAATGCCGCCAGCTACTACGACTTAGAGAAAGTAGCCCTAGCGCTTCGCATTGCCGAACAGCAGGGAAGGGATTTCATCTACAGGACGGCAGCTTCTTTCGTGAAAACCTACTGTGCAATGCAGGCACGTCCACTGCTCGAGCAAGGCGACATCAAGAATGGACCGCACGGTGGGCTGATCATTGTGGGATCCCACATTAAGAAGTCATCGGAGCAGCTGAAAGCCCTGTTAGCCTTCAAGGAGATGAAGGCAATCGAGGTCCCTGTTCAGGACATTTTGGCTGACAAGGCGGATGCGCTGCATTTGACAAAGCAACTCCGGGAGGAAATGCAATCGGGTCGTGATGTCGTGATATTCACGAGCAGAGAGGCAGTCTCCGGTGAGTCGGAAAGAGATACCCTCGAATTGGCGTCGAAGGTTTCGGCCTTTTTGGTGGACATCATACAGGCGATCGATATACGTCCAGGTTATCTAATTGCAAAAGGAGGCATTACTTCTTCCGATATTGCAACGAAAGCGCTGAAAGTGCGGCGTGCGGTCGTAAAGGGACAGATCTATCCCGGCATTCCGGTCTGGGAGTTAGGCTACGAATCGCCTTTCCCGGGTATGCGATATATCATTTTTCCCGGCAACGTTGGGGAAGAAGACACGCTATTGCAAATGGTGCTAAAGCTCAATTCCGGTGAGTAAGCTGGCCTGAATTGAAGACATTTTGATTCACGGCGGCCTTCCTGATCATATTTAAGAAACTCACCTTCGCCTTTCCTTGGTCGACTGGACTAAATTAGTCGAACCAAACCCGAACAATTATGAAACTAAGATACTGGTTAATCGCTGGTACCCTACTGGTCCTCTTTTGCGGTTGGAGTAGCCTACAATCTAGTGCCCGATGGCGCACAGTGCAGGCCACAGGAGAGTGCACCGCTCGCAGTGAATGTGCCCTGGCGGTTGCTGGGGAAAAGCTCTATCTCATGGGTGGAAGACGCGTTCAAGGGGTGGACGTTTATGATCCACTGAGTAGCACCTGGGCCATAGGAGCCGAGGCCCCAATCGAAATGCATCACTTCCAGGCGGTGACCTATGATGACAAAGTATATGTAATGGGCGCCCTGACGGGAGCCTATCCCAGAGAGGATCCAGTACCTGTTATTTATATCTATGATCCCATGGAGGATCGATGGATGGTAGGCGATTCCATTCCGGCCCACAGGCGTCGTGGGGCGGCGGGGGTTGCCGTGGTGGGTGATAAGATCTATCTCGCTTGTGGCATTCAAGACGGGCACTATGATGGTCACGTGACCTGGCTAGATCGTTATGATCCAAAGACAGGAGCTTGGGAAGAGCTTGCAGATGCGCCAAGGGCCAGGGACCACTTTCAATTAGCCGCTGTTGGCGATCAGCTTTTTATTGCGGGAGGACGCACATCATCTGCCAAAACGGGCCATGTCTTTGATTTGACGATTTCAGAAGTGGATGTCTACGATATAGGCACAGGACAATGGCGTTCGCATATCTCAGATATTCCCACTCAACGCGCAGGCTGCACCTCGGTGACTTTTGGACAGCAGTTCGTCGTGATTGGCGGAGAAAGCGCCTCTATCGAAGAAGGTCACTACGAGGCCGAGGTTTTTGATCCTGTGACGAATGGTTGGTATTCGTCGCACCCGCTCATCGACGGTCGCCATGGCATGCAGGCGGTCTTGTTTGATGATAACATCTACCTTGCCGCCGGTGCTGGAAATAGGGGAGGGGGGCCTGAGCTTACTTCCATTGAAGTGATTTCTGCATCTGGACTTTTTTCCAGATGATAATAGGCCCAACTAAAGTATTGACTACGAATCAATCTCGAGGATGAGGATTGTTGCTGGCCAGGTGGCCATTGTTACTGGAGCTGCTCACGGAGTAGGACTAAGTATTTCGAAGATGCTGCTGGATAGGGGTGTAAAGGTCGTAATGATTGATCGGGATAGGGAGGCACTGGCGGCACTGGAAACGGACTTACAATCCGAAAAAGGAGTAAGCGCCTACCGATGCGACATTACCAATGAGGAATCCATTGCCTCAGCAAGGAAATCCATTGCGGAGCGCTACGAAGCGGTCCATCTTTTGATCAATAGTGCAGGGGTCTCCGCAGATTCCCAATTTGTTGACCATAGCTTGGAAGACTTCCGTTGGGTCCTGGACACGAACCTGATGGGTACCGTCAATATGTGCAAGTATTTTTTGCCGATGCTACTGGCGGCCGGTGGCCATATTGTCAATGTGGGAAGCGCTGCGGCGCTTTTTGGTTTCCCGGGAAAGACTGCCTATTGCGCCTCTAAGTTCGCTATTACCGGATTCAGCCAGTCTTTGCGCATCGAATTGCACCGCGAAGGGGTCGGAGTGACGGTCGCTTATCTGGGACCGGTGAATACGGAGATGATCAGCCGGTCCAGGGTTGAGGACGATGAGAAGAAAAAGAAGATGCAGGACTATTTGCACAAAAAGGGCATGGAGCCTGACCAGGTGGCTCTGCAAATCCTACACGGTATTGAAGGAAACCGTAGTCGTATCTTTATTTCCTCACAATCCAAGCAACTTGCCTGGTTTGGCCGATGGATGCCGAAGACTTTTCTTGGTTTGCTGGGGCGATTTCAGGACCGCCTCCCGGCTTGAAGAGTGGCTTGGATTTGGGCTAGCACAGCCTCTGATTTTCCCCAGAGATGCCGATGGGTCGCCTGATCCATGGATCGTGGATCCGG
>JBCCXG010000450.1:0-5487 GCA_039191945.1 Bacteroidota bacterium | reverse complement strand
TACGCATTTAGCTTCAATAATGGGTTGTATGGCGTGCTGGTAGACCAGTACTGAGTCGGCGTGAAGGTCAGCGAGATCGACATAGGGTTGGCTTTCACCACCCAACAAAGGCTTCAGCGGTGCTGGAGCGTATTCACTCAGGTAAGTCTTACCGTGGGTAAGTTCTCCTCCCAAATGCCCGGTGGCCGAGAGTAGGACGAGGATGACAGCTGCAACCCCAATGGACCAGCGAGGCGCGTAGCTCGTTCGCAGCAGCTTGGCAAAAAAGGCAATGGCTGTCAATACCACCACCGATATACCTAAGATTTTGTGAGAGTTTAAGGTGTCTCCCCCGTGCAAACCTTGCCTTTCCAGTAAGAGACCGGTCAAAATTGCGAACGCACCCGTCACAAAGCTTAGGCCCAGGGTCCAGAGGATAGCAAGGCGAAAAGAACCTTTCTCTTTTCCTAATCTATCCAAGACCTCGAGTACAATTCCGAGAATGAGAAATCCGATCGGCAGGTGAACAATCAGCGGGTGAAATCGTGCGATGAAAATATCTAATTCCATATCAGGATAAAATGTCGTGTACTACATGCCCGTGAACATCTGTCAATCGGTACCGTCGCCCCTGGAACTTAAAGGTGAGGCGCTCATGGTCTACACCTAAGAGATGCATGAGGGTGGCTTGAAAATCATGCACATGCACGCCGTTTTCCGCTACGTTGTAACCAAATTCGTCTGTGGCGCCGTAGGAGAATCCGGGTTTCACCCCTGCTCCAGCCATGAAGATTGTGAAGCACTTGGGGTGATGGTCTCGGCCGAAGTTGGATATGGCTTCTTTCTTGGAGCCGCCGGTCCGGACGCCTTGTGAGTAATTGGTGCGACCAAACTCACCTCCCCAGATCACCAGGGTATCTTCCAACAGCCCTCTTTGCTTGAGATCCATGATCAAGGCGGCAGAGGGTTGGTCGGTCTCTTTGCACTGTTTCCGAATGGCGTTGGGCAGATTGCCATGATGATCCCATCCCTGGTGGTAGAGTTGGATGAACTTCACGTCCTTCTCCAAGAGTCGACGTGCCAGCAGGCAGTTGGCCGCGAAGGTGCCGGGTTTGCGTGAGTCCTCGCCGTACATGTCGTAGATGTAGTCAGGCTCTCCTGCGGTATCCATGATTTCCGGTACGGACGTTTGCATCCGGTAAGCCATTTCATACTGAGACATGCGAGCCTCGATCTCCGGGTCACCCCACTCCGTGTGTTGCAACATCTGCAGCTCATTCAGGCGGTCGAGTTGCATCTCGCGCGACTGTTCGCTGACCCCCGGAGGATTGGACAAATACAATACTGGGTTTTTTCCAGCCCTAAACTGTACCCCTTGGTGTTGCGAGGGCAGAAACCCATTGCCCCAAAGTCTGGAGTAAAGGGGCTGCCCAAACTTGTCTTTGGTCACCAGTACCACAAAGCCTGGTAGGTTTTCATTGTCCGTTCCCAGGCCGTAAGTCACCCAAGACCCAATCGAGGGTCGTCCGGGAAACTGCGAGCCCGTTTGGATAAAGGTCACGGCGGGATCGTGATTGATTGCCTCCGTATACATGGACTTTACAAAGCAAAGTTCATCTGCGATATTGGCGACATGCGGCATCAGATCACTTACCCACGCACCGCTATTTCCTCTTTGCTTGAAATTGAAGATCGTACCAGTAAGTGGAAATGACGTCTGGCCGGCGGTCATACCGGTCAGCCGTTGTCCCTTGCGTACGCTATCGGGCAATTCTTCCCCGTCGCGCTTATTGAGAAGGGGCTTATAGTCAAAAAGGTCGATCTGCGAGGGAGCGCCACTCTGAAAGAGGTAAATCACGCGCTTGGCTTTGGCTGGGAAGTGAGGACGACCGAGAATGCCCGGACTTCCAACACTAGCGGGTTGCCCTATGATGGGGTTAAAATATGAACCCATGGCCAGCGCCCCCAAACCAAGGGAAGTCTTGGTCAGAAAGTCGCGTCGGGAATAGTTTTCATTGATGTGGTCGCACATAGCACTATCTTTTCATATACGCTTCGTCCATATTAAGTAGGGTGTTGGATACCACGGTCAATGCCGCCAATCGTACCGGATCTACGTGGTCAAGATCGATCGCGAAGTCGCCGACAGCCAACAGATCCTGTGCCTCTGTTTGTTGCCGTTCAAAAGCTATCACCTGCTCTTCGTACAGGGCCTCCATGATTTCTTGCTCCTCTCCACTGGGTGGGCGGCTAAGGACCAACTTAAATCCGGTTTCAATTTGTTGGGCGACGGAATCGCCACCGTCTTGGGTGAGTCGATAAGCCAGTGCCTTTGAAGCTTCAACAAATTGTGGATCGTTGAGCAATACGAGCGCCTGCAGGGGTGTATTGGTTCTCTCACGAGTGATCGTACAAACCTCTCGATTCGGAGCGTCAAAAATGGTCATGTTAGGGGGAGGTGAGGTACGCCGGACAAAGGTGTACATGCTGCGACGGTATTGGTTCTCATTGCGGTCCTGCTTGTAGTTGCGCAAAAAGTGGGAGAAGTTGCCCAACTCGATCCAAAGGCCTTCGGGCTGGTAAGGCTTTGCACTGGGTCCACCTACCGAGTGGTTCAGGAGTCCGCTAGCGGCGAGTGCATTGTCCCGGATAAATTCTGCCTGCCATCGGTAACTTGGTCCCCGCGCTAGCCAGGTATTGGCCGCGTCCTTTTCGAGCAAGTCCTTGGTGACTTTGCTGCTCTGCTGGTAGGTGGCGCTCATCACCATCAACTTCAACAGGTGGCGCGTGTCCCAGCCAGATTCGACGAACTCTGCGGCCAACCAGTCCAGCAATCTAGGGTGGGTGGGCAGCGCGCCTTGACTGCCAAAGTCATTAGCGGTCGTCACGATGCCCTGGCCAAAAATCATCTGCCAGTACCTGTTGACCGCCACACGAGCGGTCAATGGATTCCGTTGGTCGAATAGCCACTGACTGAGGCCAAGTCGATTAGGAGGATACTCATCGGCGAAGGGCAGTACCTTCTCGACCGTACCAGCTTGTACTTCGGTAGTAGGTTTATCGTATTCCCCCCGCTCCAGGACATAGGTCGGTCTTGGCTCGGCCATGTCTTGCATCACCATTAACTCTGGAATCGTATCCGTCGTTGACAGTTTCTCCCTTCGAAGGTCCAGTACCTTCTTCTGCGCCATTTGCAGTTCGGCGCTATTGGGTAAAATGGCTGTTGGTAACTGACCTTCCTTACTGAGCTCCATCAGTCGATTGGCGTTCACCGCTGTGATCGCCTGGTCATAAACGGCCACCTCGTCCAAAGACCCCTGGAAAACACCATCATCCCCGGTGAAAGCCCGATAGCTTGTTCCCATCCTCAAACCCCGATCGTTTCGCCCTCGGCTCATCGTCGTGGGAATGATCGATTTGTACAACTGATCAAAGATCACGTATTTGGATTGTTCTTCTCCATTGATGAAGAGCGAGACGCCCTCCGATGACATAGATCCGTCGTAGCTCACCATCAGGTGTACCCATTCGTTGACCTTGACTTTTCCCTTGCTTTGGACATGCAGGTAGTTGTGTGGTAGTATACTGATCAAGCGAAACGACAAATGGTTGGTAGAGTCCAGATACATGTCCCAGCCCCTCCAAAGCGTGTTTTTTTCGCCCGCATTTCCTATGAGCACCTTCGTCTTCTCGGAGTCTTCGACCATTTTCGCCCATAGCGAAACTGAAAACGGTTCATAAGCCTCAAATTGTCCGAAGCGGCGACCTGTGTGCACGCGATCGTCTTGCCGGTCGAAATGTACAGCTGTCCCACTGATGCCTGCGACCAGGTCCACTTCGCCGGAGAGCGTCGTGTTGGGTTGGTCATCAAGAAACTTCGATGAATCGGTGGTCGTGATACGCTCGAAAGAGTGATGAAGTATAGGTGCTACTTCACGGACTTCTGAGGCGGCCGTTGTTGCTTTCTTCTTGACGGTTTCCGCCTCAATGATTTGTTCATCGAGGTAGGCCAGCAATTTGTCCGTTTCCTCGTCAGATAGCAAGATCGAAGGACCATAGTCACCATCATCTCCCGTCATACCCAGTTCTTTTACACTATTGAAGAAGGCGCTGACCTGGAAATATTCTTTTTGTGAAATGGGATCGAATTTATGATCGTGGCACTTGGCACACTCTAGCGTCAGTCCAAGAAAAGCGGTGCCAATTGTATTGGTGCGATTAGAAACGTATTCCAGTCGAAACTCTTCATCGACGACGCCCCCCTCTGCCGTCATCGGGTGATTTCTATTGAAGGCGGTGGCGATCAACTGGTCTTTTGAGGCGTTGGGGATCAGGTCGCCAGCCAGCTGTTCGGTGACAAACTGGTCATAGGGCATATTTTTCTTGAAAGCCTCGATCACCCAATCCCGCCAGGGCCACATACGTCTCCTGCCATCTGCGTGGAACCCGTGCGAATCCGCGTAGCGCGCCAGGTCTAACCATTCGAGTGCCATCCGCTCCGCATGCGCGGTCGAACTTAGCAATCGGTTGACCACCCGTTCGTAGGCGTCCGGGCTTTCATCCCCCATAAAGGCCTCGAGGTCTTCTAGCCTCGGTGGCAACCCCGTCAGGTCAAAAGTGACGCGGCGCAGAAGGCGGTGTTTATCTGCGCGATCGGCGGGAGACAGGCCCTCTCGTGCAAGCGTTTGCTGCACGAAAAAATCAATTTCGTTGTTTTGGGTCCAGCCCTGGGTGACGGACGGCATTGGGGGCTTTTCTGGCGGGAGGTAAGCCCAATGTTCCTTCCAATTGGCGCCATCTTCTACCCACTTGATGAGCGCTGCCTTTTCTTTGGGGTCAAGCGCCAATTTGGAGTCAGGGGGCGGCATCATGTATTCCGGGTCCTCACTCAAAATCCTCAGGATGACTTCACTCTTCTCAAGGCTTCCGGATTTGAAGGGAACATTTCCCAACTCATTTTTTGCAAACAACCCGTCACGAGTGTCGAGTCGGACGTTGGCTTTTCGAGTATTGCCATCCGGGCCATGACAGTGGTAGCAGCGGTCCGAGAGAATGGGCTTGATGTCAATGTTATAGTCCAGGGCAGGAGGAAGATCATCGTAGGCAATGGCTACCTCATCGCTCATGCGGATGCCGCATCCGCTGATCCATAGTATGGATAGGGTTACAAGGGTATGTACCAACCTGGGACTCTGCTGCAATTCCTTCATTCCTTTTTGATGAGCATCAAAATGCTGTTTGCCACTACTCAGATAACGGCCTATAGACTCCCCACTGCAGGAGACATCTCAACCGATCACAGACAAGTTAATTTGAAAGCTCATGCTATCAAAGGATGGTCATGCAAGTGGCACGATAATCGGTGCCATTGTAATCCAGACTATCCTGAATTTAGATGATCGTAGCCTTACAACGCCAGCTTTTTGAGTTGCGGAAGCATGGGTGCATTCTTTTCCTGAAGGCTTTCCATATCTGCTAGGATCGTATCAAGCAGTCGGATCGCTTCGG
>JBCCXG010000449.1:0-5515 GCA_039191945.1 Bacteroidota bacterium | reverse complement strand
TTCCATTCAAAATCGGATCGAATTTTTCGTGTAACTCGTCAAGCGACCATCAGCGGACAGCGAAGTGCTTATGCCGCTTCCAATTACAGCCTGGCTGACCTAATGATCGAACACATCCCGGAGGTCGAGCATGTGACCCGGATAGGCACGACCAAGGGCTGGGTTGCTACTCAGGATAAATCGCGCAGATTTGAAGAGCGGCAAATGCTGTTTGCGGAGCCCAGTTTTTTCGACGTTTTTGACGTACAGTTTCTGGCGGGTAACGCCTCTACCGCCTTGACAGGTCCCAATAAGGTAGTCATCACAAAGGCCACCGCCGAGAAGTACTTTGGTCAAGAAAGTCCAATGGGCAAGTCGCTCAGCCTGGATTTTAAGCGTACGTTCGTTGTCACGGGAGTCGTTGAGGCGTGGAAACATCCCAGCCACTTCAATTTCGATTTTCTTGTTTCGATGCAGAGTACCGAGACGGACTGGTACTCGAAGAGCATGTTTGAGCACTGGGGTAACCTATGGACCTACACCTATACCGTCGCTCGACCGGGAAGTGGGCCGGAGCAGTTGCGGGCTCAGATCTCGCGGGTAGCTTATGAGTTTGGGCCACCCGTTCTGGAAAGTTTCGAGGTCTCCTTTCCCCTCCAGCCACTCACGTCTATCCATCTCAGTAGTGACATCTCCGGCGAGATTCGAGCCAATGGCAGTAAGACTTTTCTGCAGGTCTTCATTGCAGTTGGCGTCCTGATTCTCTTGATCGCGTGCTTCAACTTTGTCAATCTCAGCACAGCGCGCTCGTCTTGGCGAGCCAAGGAGGTGGGAATGAAGAAAATCCTCGGAATAGATCGCCGCCGACTGATCAGTCAGTTTCTGGGCGAGTCGGTGCTCCTCACGATGCTCAGCGCGCTACTTGCCATCGCTATAGTGGCCGGTGCGTTGCCTTACTTCAGTGCATTCAGTGGCAAGGACCTGACCTATGCTTCGCTTTTCTCTTGGGACCTGTTATTGGTTTTCCTGGGCATCCTACTTTTGGTTGGCTTGTCGGCAGGTAGCTTCCCCGCCTTCTTCCTGTCTTCTTTTCGGCCGCTGCAGGTGCTCAAGGGCAATAACAACATCGGAGATTCCAAAATGGCCTCCAGACTCAGAAAGGGACTTGTGGTGCTTCAGTTTGCGATTTCCATGGGACTCGTTGTTTCCAGCATCGCCATCTACCACCAGCTGAGCTTTGCAAGAAACATGGACCTGGGATTGGACAAGGAGCAAGTCATCGTCGTCGACTTCTACAATCGTCAGCTCAGAGAGCAACTGCCGCTGCTGCGTGACCAGTACCAAAACGTGTCCGGAGTGGCCAGTATATCGGCCACCTCTGACACCCCTCCTCGACAGCTGAACTCATGGTGGATGTCGCAGAAGAAAGTGGCTGAGCAACGCAAGGATCTAATCCCTCTGATTGCAGTAGACCATGACTTTGTTGAGACCATGGGCATGGAGATCGTCGAGGGACGGGACTTCAGCAGGGATTTCATCACCGATGAAGGGGGCGGGATTCTGATCAACGAGGCCATGGTTAAGTTCCTGGGCATGGAGGACCCGGTTGGCGCCGTGTTTGACATGTCCGAGGGCACTTATGACGTGCAAGTCCTGGGCGTCGTTAGGGACTTTCATTTTGCTTCTATCCGTGATGAGATTCAACCCGTTATGCTCTTCATCCATCCTCAATGGCACGATCATCTGTTGCTTTTGGTGTCGGAGGGCAACTATCAGGCCACCATTGATCAATTGCGAAGCATCTGGGAAGAGACGATACCCGACTGGCAATTCAGTTACCATTTTCTGGACGAAGACTTTGACAAAGCCTATAAGGAAGAGCAGATGCTCAGCACACTTGTCATCACTTTTTCTGGTCTCGCTATCCTGATCGGGATACTTGGACTGTTGGGGTTGGCCAACTATACCGCCGAGCAGAAGATGAAGGAGATTGGTATTCGAAAGGTTCTGGGTGCAAGGATCAGCCAGGTCATCTGGGTCCAGTACGCGTCACTGGTAGCATTAGCAGCCATAGCCTTCATCATTTCTGTGCCGATCTCTTACTATTTCCTCGAGGGATGGCTCTCGCAGTTTGCCTATCGTACATCACTCAGCTGGTGGATGTGGGGACTTGGTGGCTTGTTGACCCTCGCCGTTTCTTTATCCACAGTCAGTTGGCAGTCCTTGAAGACCGCCTTGCTCAATCCTGTAGACGTACTTCGGTCGGAGTGATGCTAATTTTCGGAGGCCTCGTGAAGTGAGCGTCCACGATTTGGCACTGGGCAAGGTGGTAGACCCGCTCCACTTCACGATCCGGCTTTCACTCATATCTGGCTCCCCGCTACCCGCCCAGTGCCGGGACCTACCAGCGACCTATCGATGACTTCCACTCAGCTTCATCGCTGGACTTCGCTGTGCGATGGCATCGATTTCGGAAGAGAGACGCTGAACCGATAGAGTAGACAGACTACAGGTAGGCCCCGCTCTCCCCGCCGATAGTTCCGCTCTATCCGTGGCCCAGAGTACGTTTAAGGACCTAGTTTCTTCTTCAGGCAATGCCTGCCTTCTGGAAGACGCGATGAGGCATGATACCATCGTTTTCCGTAAATCTGGCATCGGTGCGTCATTGAAGGCGAGAACTCAATAGGAACCTAAGGAAGCAATCCCAATGGTTACGATTGTGGTTTTTCATGCTTTCTACCTGGGATTCTCATCGACTTTGCGACATTTGCGCCTTCGTCGAAAGGCCGCCTATGGACCTCCAAGAACATCTTCGTAGAAACGTAAAGCTCGCTGCACCTGTGATGATCGGCCAGCTAGGTCACATCATGGTGTCCGTGGCCGATACGGCCATGGTCGGCCAGGTAGGGGTCATTCCTTTGGCTGCATCCACCTTTGCGGGGACGTTTTTTCATGTTTTTATGCTTTTCGGGATTGGCGTGAGCTACGCCATTACGCCGCTGACTGCGGCCACCGACCCCACCGACCAACCCCAACTGCTCAAATACTTGCAAAATGGCTTGTTGGTCAATGGTATCCTGGGAGTGACCATGGTGCTCCTCTCCCTGGCTATCCTTCCTTTTCTAGGCTACTTCGGCCAGGAGGCGCCGGTAGCGGAGGCGGCCCGAGGGTATCTTTTGATCGTCTCTCTGTCGCTGTTTCCTGTTATGATTTTTCAGAGCTTTCGACAGTTTTCCGAGGGTCTGTCCAACACGTTCATTCCCATGGTCGTGTCCATCACAGCAAACCTTTTGAACGTACTCCTCAACTATCTGCTGATTTTCGGGAAGTTTGGTTTTCCAGAGATGGGCCTCAATGGGGCAGCCCTGGCTACACTGATCTCCCGATTGGTCATGGCTGTATTGATGATCCTCTTGAGTCGCAAGCAGTGGGTGGGTTTTTCCTGGTCTTTTGATCGAATGGTACTCAAGCGAGTGGTCAAGTTGGGCGTACCCTCAGGCATGCAGTACATTTTCGAGGTTGGCGCCTTTGCTACGGCCGCTATCATGGTGGGATGGTTGGGTGCTGAGCAGTTAGCGGCACACCAAATAGCGCTTAACCTTGCCGCGATTTCTTACATGGCAGCAACAGGTATTGCCGCGGCGGCTCAGATACGCGTAGCCAACCAAAAGGGACTCAACGATATCGTCACCTTACGGCAGGCCGGGTACAGCTGTTATCTGCTGACGATCGTATTCATGGGCTTCTGCGGATTGATGATGGTCATCTTCAATTACGAGCTCCCCTCGCTTTATATCGGTGAGGAGTCGGTTCGTCAGATCGCATCCAGCTTGCTATTTATTGCTGCCGCTTTCCAAATCTCAGATGGCTGTCAGGCAGTGGGCTTGGGTATTCTTCGAGGCTTGACCGATGTGCGCATTCCAACTTACGTGACCTTCTTCGCGTTTTTCGTCCTGGCCATCCCTGGAGGTTATCTCCTAGGCTTCACTTTCGGTTTGGGTGTACAAGGGATATGGTATGCTTTGTTGATGGGACTGACCGTCGGCGCGATCCTACATGTTTGGCGTTTTCAGCTGCTGACGAAGCGATTGATGAGCAGGTGATATGGGGGATAGGTCCAGCGGCAGATAGATCAATTGTGCCTATCATTGTTGGCTAATCCCTGATCCATGCAATCCCCACTGCTCACCTTATTTTTCCTCTGCCTGATGATTGTCGTCAGCGAATGGCTGGTTCGAAATACGCTCTTGAAGTACCTCGGGACGACTTTGTTGGTGATTCTCCTGACGGCAGTGATCGCCAACCTCGGATGGGTACCGTCAGCCTCGGCCGGTTCGCCGCTTTACGATGGCATATTCAATTACGTAGCGCCTATGGCGATCTTTCTTTTATTGCTAGAAGTGGATCTAAAGAGCATTCGTGCCGCTAGGGGCTCGATGATCTTTCTTTTCTTCGCTGGAGCCTTAGGGACAGTCTTGGGATCATTGCTGGCGTTCTCCCTAGTTGATACTGGGGGAGCGTTGGGGGATTCGTTCCATGCCATTGCTGGAATGTTGACGGGCACTTACATAGGAGGTAGTGTGAATTTCAATGCCGTGGCGCTGGAGTACGGTGTGATGAAGGAAGGCAACCTCTTTGCAGGGACTGCAGCTATTGATAATATCATTACCGCCATTTGGATGATTCTGAGTATCGTCATCCCAAAATCCTTGCAAAAAATCTGGCCGAGACGGAAGACCTACGAGGTCGCTGAGACTGATAAGGCCCCTGAGGCCGTGACTTCCAACGACCGAGATTCGATTAAGCCTTTGGATCTTGCACTGCTCCTTGGCGGAGGTGCTTTGACCCTTTGGGTATCGGATAAGTTGGCAGGATACCTAAACGACGCCTTGGGGATCAGCTTTCCGTCTGTCTTGATATTGACAACGATCGCCCTCGTTTTGGCCCAGTCTCCAAGGGTAAAACAGATAGCTGGAGCAAAGACGCTGGGACTTTATGCTATTTACTTGTTTTTGGCAGTCATTGGAGCTTTCTGCGAGCTCGCTGCGGTGGCTGAGATCGGTTCGCTGGCGGTCACATTGCTCTTTATCATCTTCATTATTGTCTCGACGCACGGACTTGTGACCTTCGTGCTAGCTGGTCTTTTCAAGCAAGACTGGGAGCTGGCGGCGGTCGCTTCGCAGGCCAACGTGGGAGGTCCCTCCTCCGCTCTCGCCCTTGCGGAAAGCCTGGATCGGGAAGATCTGCTCTTGCCGTCGATCTTGATTGGTACACTGGGCTATGGAGTGGGTACGTATTTGGGTTTTGCAGTGGCCGGCTTTTTCACGATTTGACGTACGGTTGAAGGAACCCCCGGTACGTAGGAGGACCCAATTTGATCATAAGCAACTCGGGTAGAAGAAGCCAGGTTCAAGTACTGCGTAGGAAGTGGTCTCCATCGCTTTCTGTCATTGAATAAAAAGGGTGACATCAGCTAGTCTAATCCGCCGATATGTGCCAACTGCCCATTGTCCACGGTGAGGATTTGCGCGGTACT
>JBCCXG010000448.1:0-5522 GCA_039191945.1 Bacteroidota bacterium | reverse complement strand
TGAGCGAGCACCTGGGCCACTATGAGATGATGATGATGAGCAACCTGGGTGGGGGCGTGCAGGCCTGTTACCGCGGTCCGCGCCTGTTCGATACTGACGAGACGACGGAGATGGTCCAGTCAAGTGTTGCTTGGTACAAAGCCCACCGCGAAGTCCTGGAGGGAGATATCATTCATTTGCGTCGAGCGGATGGTCGAGATCTGGATTATTGGCTCAATGTGAATCCTGGCGGAGTGGAGAAGGGTCTGCTGATGATTTTTAACCCAACGGACAGGCCCATCACCAAGCAGATTGAGGTCCCTTTGTACTATACGGGATTGACCGATGCAGTAGATGTCGAACGTCCCGACGGCACGACGCGACAAATGCGTTTGTCCCGAGATTACAAGATCAAGGTAGCGGCAGAAGTCGCTCCCAAGGGCTTTAGTTGGATGATCTTTAAGTGATCCGCCCAGTCATTCGTCGATCAGCGCGCGTTTCACGTCGTCTTTATAACTTCTACCGATCGGGATGCGCTTCTCCCCGATTACCACACTGCTGCCTTCGATGTAATCGATGCGTTGGTTATTGACGATATAGGACCTGTGTGTCCTAGTGAAGTCCTGAGCTGGCAATGTATCTTCGATGGCCTTCAGCGATTGCAAAGCGATGATCCGTTTGCCATCAAGTAGGTAGTAGGAGACATATTCTCTCATCCCTTCGATGTACAGAATCTCCTTGAGTTGCACTTTATACACCCGGTGGTCAGCATGAATAGTGAGGGTCTTTGGCTTCACATCCTGACTCGAGAGGTTCTTTTGCGCCTTGTTGACTGCCTCCATGAACCGCTCGAACGACAATGGCTTCAGCAGGTAATCCGTCACATTGAGTTCATATCCCTGCAATGCATAGTCTGCATAAGCGGTGGTAAAAATGACCTGCGGCGGGTTTTGGAGCGTCTTCAGAAAAGAGACCCCAGTCATTTGGGGCATTTGGATGTCAAGGAAGAGAATCTGTGGTCCTTGCTGGCTGATACAATCCATCGCCTCTAGCGGATTTTTGAAGCTCCCGAGTAGCTCTAGGGAGGGGATGCGGCCGACGAAGTCTTCCAATAAGCGGCGAGCAGGTTGCTCATCGTCGATGATAATGCAGGGGTATCCCATTATTTAAAAGGTAATTGGAGTCGCACTTGAAAAGAGTCATCATGCTTGCTGATCTCCAGCTCGTAGGCGCTGGGGTACATCAATTCCAGCCTTCGTCGCACGTTTTCGATACCAATACCACCGGTCTCATCTGTGACCACTTGATCTGGAAGGCTGTTTTTTACCGAAAACGCAAGATATGAGCCTTGTACGATTTGTAGGTCGATTGTAAGCCAGCCATGCACAAGATCTTCTACCTTGCTGTGCTTAAACGCATTCTCCACAAAGGGAATGAGAAGCATTGGATGGATCCAATAGTCAGTTTCTTCTGTGTGGGTGAATTCGATATTTTCAATCTCTTCGTCTTTGAGACGTTGGAGGTCGATATAGTCCTGGATGTATTTGATTTCCGAAGCTAAGGAGACCTTGTCCTCACTGCCCTCATAAAGTACATAACGCAGCATTGAAGAGAGTTTCAATAGCATGTCGGGCGCTTTCTCGGACTTCGTCACCGTCAGCGAGTAGATGTTGTTGAGTGCGTTGAACAGGAAGTGCGGATTGATTTGCGACTTCAGTAGCTTGAGTTCTGTATCAAACTGTTCAGCTCGAAGCAGGTCTACTTCATGTTCACGCTTCCTTGCTTCGTCCGCCGTTCTCAGGAAGGAAGACAATGCCCAGGTCACCAACATCAGGAGAGCGATCGGAACGACATAGAACACGGACCGCTGGATTCTTGGGCGCCTGCCTCTTTGGCGTGTTTCTGTGCGCGATGGGTCCTCCTGCTCCAACTCTTCGGGGGATAGCTGCGCACTTTCGTCGCGGCGTCGTTCGTCCTGGATCCTTCGCTCAAAGTTGGAGGGTATTGCGATTTGCGTGACGTAGAAAAGGCCAACCCCCGCACCAAGAAACAGCGCGATCATGGTATAGTATGCGATATAACGTCTTGACAAGTAAAACCCGCTGATCCATAGGTAGTTCGTATAAAAGAAACTACTGAGGATCGCGATCGTGATCGCCGTGATCAACAGCGCGTCGACTTCACCAAAACGATTCCGGTTCAGGACAAGGAGCAGGGTAAAGAGCACCCCCCAAAACATGAAATGAATCCAAAAACGCCGCTCTAGTAGGAACTTCATCACTTCAAAGCTATAGACTTCTGAATGCAGCTGCCGATTGCATTCAACGAATGCGCCTCGAAACTCAACCAACAGCCCAGATGTGTCGATCCTTGCTCAAAATCCCTTCAACATTGGTAGATAAATTGTCAACCTTAATGGAGGTTTTGGGTTGTTTAGTTGAGAATCCGGACCCGTAGTGCACCCTTAGGCGTTGTATCAAGTAGAATAAAAAGCCATTATCATGAATAAGTTATCATCCCTTCTGACATTCCTTTTCATCGTTCTTCTTTCAGTGCAGACTTTGTACGCCCAGCGCAATTGGGATTCCAAGGCCATGGTAGCACGAGAGAAGGCAATGCTCTACAAAAAGGCCGACGGGCTGACAGAAGATCAGAAACTCCTTATAGACGGGATCTATGATGAGTACGCGGTTTCTATGGATGAAATCATTCAGGAAGTACGCAAGACGAGGAACTGGAGAGAGATGCGACCTAAAATGACAGAACTGCGGGATGAAAAGACGCTGCTCATGGAAGATTTACTCAACGCGGAGCAGTATACAGTATATGCAGACATGATGAAGCAGCAAGACAAACAAATGGAGCAGCGGCGTCAGCAACGGCAGCAGTCCCAGCAACAGCCCCAGCCGCCGAACCCCAATCAATAGACCCTGACAGACAGGCAATAACTCAGATAAAAGCGCTACAAAGTTGAAAAAGCTTACACTAACATTGGCCCTCATCGGTGCGATGGGGATGTCCTTTGCCCAAACAGAAACATTCACGATCTCTGGACGCTTGGGCGATTCTGAGGATGGTTCGCCACTCATTGGTGCGGTAGTGATGCTCAAAAGCATCAAGGACAGCACGGACGTCTATGGGGCCACCACTGGTACCGATGGGCGCTATATCATCAAGGACGTCCCACGGGGATTCTTCCGCCTGAGGACCCAGAGCCTGGGTTACAAGCCATTCACACGGGTATTTCGAGTGACGACCTCCGCAGATATCGGAAATATTGGCGTAGAGCCTGATGCGAAGTTGCTCCAAGAGGTGGAGATCGAAGCGGAGGTGATTCCCGTAGAGACCCGGGGTGATTCGACCATTTACAATGCCGATGCCTTCAAAGTAAACCCCGATGCGAGCGCTGCGGACCTGGTGGCGAAGATGCCGGGAATCAGGATCACGGATACCGGGGTGCAAGCCAATGGCGAGACCGTGCAACAGGTCCTGGTGGATGGAAAGCGCTTTTTTGGTCAGGATCCCTTGCTGGCTTTGAATACTATCCCAGCAGAGGTGGTGAACAAGGTGGAGGTTTTTGACCAGCAGAGCGAACGAGCACAGCTCACTGGCGTGGACGATGGCAATACAACCAAGACCATGAACGTGGTCACCAAAGAGGACAAGCGCAATGGCATGTTTGGAAAATTCCAGGCGGGGATCGGTACAGATGATCGGCATCGATTGGAGGGTAACTTCACTCAGCGCAATGGCACCAAGCAATTCACCGTGCTCGGGATGTCCAATGACATCAACCAACGCTCCTTCACCGATAGTGATATCCTCGGCGCAGGAGGCAGTGGAGGTCGCAGAGGTCGCTTCTTCGGCAGCTCAGGTAGCAATTCGCAGCCCGTGGGTATCACTTTGACCGAGTCTGTTGGGGTCAATTTCTCCGACGAATGGAACGACAAAGGCAAGATCGAAGCCAGTTACTTCTTCGACCGATCCAAGTTTGAAAATACGGAGATTACCAACAGAGAGACATTTTTTGACGAAGGCAGTCAAATCTATGACGAGGTCAATACGACGGACCGCAACAACATGAACCATCGCTTAAACATGCGGTTAGAGTACAACTTATCCGACCGGACATCACTGGTGTTTCGGCCGCGGGTGTCTTTGCAAGACAATGAGCGACAAACCTTTACCGGTGGCTCCACGACGATAGGAAGCGATCAGATCGGCGAGACCATCAACAACTTCACGGCGGAGAGTAGTGGCTATTCCATCGGAGGCGATTTCCTGCTACGACACAAGCTCAATGACCTGGGTCGAGCCATTTTAGTGGAGTTCACCCCGGACATGAATGACTTTAGCTACGACAATGTCTTCGATGACCAACTGATGGATTCCACGTTGCTGTATTTCGATGACAACAGTAATTTTACCTACACCACCGAGGTATCCTATCTGGAGCCGGTGGGACTCAGTGGACAGTTTCAGGTAGAGTATGATTACGTGACAGGCACTCGGAAAGCAAACCGAGAGACTTTCAGTGTGCTGGGTGCCGATGAGGACCGCTTGCTTGTAGAGTCCTTAAGCAATCAGTTTACCAGTGACTTGATACAACATCGCCCCGGTGTATCTTATTCCCACCGAGGCGCATCGACCTTTTTCCGAGCCGAGTTAGAGTTTGAAAACACGACGTATTCAGCCGATCAGTCCTTTCCGGGTGAGCGTACGGGTACTAAGACCTTCAATGCAGTCCTACCCACGCTGATGTCTCGAGTGCCACTCTGGGGTGAGGCGTCGATGTTTTTCCGCTACATGGGGAGAACCAGTCAGCCATCAGCGAGTCAGCTGCAGGAGTTGGTCGACAATAGCAACCCACTCTTCTTCTCAGCGGGCAACTCCGACTTGGATCAGAGCTACGCTCATACGTTCTTCGCTCGCTTGTCATCCAGCAATGCGGACAAGAATTCTTCATTCTCGAACTTCATCTATTTCCAGAATCAAGACAACTATATCACCAATGGCACTTTCTTGTTCCGACGAGACTCCACACTGGCCAATGGAGTGGTGCTGCCAGCGGGCACCCAATTATCTCAACCGGTCAACTTGGATGGATTTTGGAACTTCCGAAACAATACGACCTACAGCTTGCTCGTGTCAAAGCTCAAGATGAATATGAACTTTGATCTGGGGCTTGCCTATCAGCGTCGTCCGGGATTGGCCAACAATATTGAAAATGTCTCCGATACGTATACCATTACGCCAGGCTATTCGATCAATAGCAACATCAGTGAAAACATCGACTACACCATCTCCTACGGTGCCAATTTCAATCGGGTCACCAACTCCATTCAGGAGAGCCAGCAGAGCCAATTCCTGACGCACGAGATTCGCGGTAAGTTCAACTTCATTTTCTGGAAGGGCATCGTATTTCGTACGGACTTCAACTATCAGATCTACGATGGGATATCTGGTGATTTCGACACGCAGTTCTTCCTTTGGAATATGTCTGTAGCGAAGAAATTCCTCAAGAATGATCTGGCAGAGATCTC
>JBCCXG010000447.1:0-5542 GCA_039191945.1 Bacteroidota bacterium | reverse complement strand
TCGGTAAAAACTGTGGAGGTACAAATGGGCAAGGCGCTGAAAATATTAAGGTCAAAATTCCAAACCCTGCAGAAGGATTGACGCTTTGGAATGAGACCCTACTTATGCTTCATCTTGCTTTTGCTCGCTCTGAGCCGTCTTGCTGCGCAAAGCCATAACTCCAGTGTGACCTTATCCGCGAGGAATGCACCTTTGGAGCAGATTCTGGACACCATTTCCAACCAGACCGGTTTCTTCTTCTCCTACAATTCGGCAATCATACCTTCTGGAAGTTTGTACACCATCGAGGCTGACAAAGAGCGGCTTACAAGATTCCTGGATCGGTTGCTGGTCGGGACACGGCTCACCTACAACTTCAGTGGCGATCAGATCATCCTCAAGCGGTTGATCGAGGCACCGGCAAAGCTCCTTTCCAGACCCAGTGAATTCATCATCTCTGGTTGGGCCCGAGACGAAGATACGGGCGACGTCATTCCGGGTGTGAACGTGTACCTGGATGGCACGTCCATTGGCGCCGTAACCAACGAAAACGGCTTTTATCGATTCAACAACGTGCCTTGGGGAAGGTACGAGCTGGTCTTCTCTCACGTCAGCTTCGACAAAGCTCACTTTGAGGTCAAAGTCCAGGGGCACGATGGCGTTACTGTCAACGCCCAGCTAAGATTGAAAACGAATCAACTAGGAGGTATAGAAGTGGCCTCCACCCGCTTGGTACCTGCAGAGGATTGGGATAAGACCTACCGGATTTTCGAGCGAGAGTTCTTTGGCAACACCTTGAACTCGGCCCGGTGTCAGATCCTCAATCCAAGGGTGTTGGAGTTTTACACCGACGAAAGTGGAGCATTGTTTGCAGAAGCATCTGCCCCTTTGCGAATTAGGAATGAGGCGCTAGGTTATATGATCATTTATGAGTTGGAGCGCTTCGAGAATCTTGAGGAGGGGTTGACTTATTATGGCAATGTGCGGTTTGAGCAACTGCCCGTCATGGACTCCAAGGACCGCAAAAGATGGCGCCGCGCACGCAAAAAAAGCTATCAGGGATCACTGCGTCATTTTCTTAAGGCACTGAGCCAGGATAATTTGCGCAAGGAGGGGTTCCGGCTTTACAAAGCAAACGCGATTGTCACCATATCGGATCCTACGCCCGAGCAGGCAAGAGTGGAGGACGTACTGGTGAAGAACAATGATCTCAGTTGGACCCTTTCTTTTGAAAACTACTTGTACGTAGAATATTACAAGGAAAAGGAAAGTGAGCTTTATTTGATCTCGATGACTTCCGACTTGCAAGAGCGTGCTATGCTGAGTAGAGATAATATTTTATTTTTGACCAGGAAACCGGATGTGCAAAGGTCATTGCTCAGATTAAAAGAATCTTCGGTGGTTATTGATGCTAACGGTCATATTCGTAAGCCGTTGGGAGTATCCACCATAGGGTATTGGGCTTGGGAAAGGTTTGCAGACATCGTTCCCATCGACTACGACCCGAAGAATAGAAAATTGTAACAATGCATCGTAGAGGTTTTCGCTCTGCGCTTTGTTAAGTGCATGAGTTATCGGTTCTAGAAAGTACATGGAAGAGCAACTAGGTAAATACTTTTCCGGCGAAGCTACCGAGCAAGAGATTTTGGAGATAAGGCGCTGGCGCAACGAAAGTGAAGAAAATGCCAGGTCTTTCCTCGAGTCTAAACGATTGTGGGTAGAGGCTGGGATGGCCACCATTGAGGCACCGAAGGAAGTGCTGAAGCGTATAGTAGACGTGGAGGAGAAGTCCGTATCACGGCCCTGGACCCTATTGAGGTACGCTGCAGTGATCTCTCTCCTGCTCGCTATGGGCTGGTGGTTCTTTTTGAGGCCGACGGATGCGGGTCTACGCGACGAGTTGCTTCCGATGGTCGAAATTCACCAACTAGAGGACGGGACAAAGCTGAATCTGTACCGAGGCAGCAGCTTCTCCGTTGTGAAGATGACGGAGGACCAAAGAATAGTACGACTTCAGGGAAAGGGATTTTTCGATGTGGTCAGAGATGAAGAGCGTCCCTTTGTCGTAGAGACCGAGCACGCAAGGGTGGAAGTTCTTGGGACCTCATTTGTGGTCGATACCAAGGCACTTGAAGGTACCGAAGTGCTGGTGGCGAGTGGTAAAGTGAGCATGGCCCCGAAAGAAGAGCGTGAAAATGCGGATGCTTTACTGCTTGAAGTGGGCGATAAGGGTGTATTGGCCGACGATGCATCTGTCCTTGAGAAACGAGACATAGCCAATGAGAATTTCATGGCTTGGAGCTCTGGTGTGCTGTCCTTCAAAGAGGAAGAGCTTGCAGATGTGGGTGAGGTACTGAAGGAAGTGTACGGGCTCCAGGTCTCTTTCACCAACTCAGAAGCTGCCAATTGCCAGTTGACCGCAAAGTACCGCCGTAAAAGTCGAGAAGAGGTGGTTCGGCTGATTGCTGACACTTTCGATATGAAGTATCGGATCAAGGGTAATCAAGTGCAGTTTTCGGGAAGGGCTTGCCAATAGTCTTTGCGGTAGATCTTGCTATTGATCGGCATTTTGAAATAGCCGCTTCATTTCGTCATAGACTTGTTGATTTGTATCCGCTTCCGTTTGGATCTCCAACAATCCCGGTCCCTGATCATCAAACAGGGCCGATAGCTCCCTGATCAAACCCTGGGTTTCCTTAGCCAAGTAGTACGACAGTCCCTCTTCGGTGGCAAATGATTTCATGGATCGTTGATGACGTGTTCCGAGAAATGAGGTCCTTTCCCTGTCTTTCAGTCTCCTAGGGCCAGGTATCAGATCGAAAATCCCTCCGCCAAAGTTGTTGAGCACAATCACTTTTAGGTTTTTTGGCCGGTGTTCATGAAGAAAGGCATTGCGATCATACAAAAAGCTCACATCCCCAGTGAGTAGGACATTTTGTTTTTCTGAATTTAGAGCGAAGCCCACAGCGGTTGAGTTGCTTCCGTCGATGCCACTTGTCCCACGGTTGGCTTGGAATTGAAGATCCCCAGCCATCAGGTGCTGAAAGAAATTGGCATACCGAACCGCCATACTATTTGCAAGATGTACCTCTGAGCCAGCCGGAACGGCCTGTAGGATACGGTACATCGCTACAAAGTCAGAAAATGGCTGTTGGGATAGTCCCTGTTCCAGCAGGGTTTCGGCCTTCTTTTGGGCATTGAACCAGCCTTCTTGGAGCGTTTGCTGCTCTGCATTCTCAACCATAGGGAGTCTTTCCAGAACTGATTCAAGTGGAGCTTCAACTGAACCCCTTAGTGATTGAAAAGTATCACTTGTACGCTCACCTTGAGACAGATGCCAGTGTTCGATTCCTGCTCTTAGGAAGAGCTTCAGCTGCTTAGAAATTAGCGATTGCCCAATGGTCACAACGAGGTCAGGCCGAAGCCCCGCCCATCCCGTTTTGTCCCACAAGAAGAGGTCTTGACCCGTGACAACATGACCGATATCGTAGCCGCTGGACATGATATCTGCTACAATGGGCACCTTGCCTAACGTCGATAACTGGGACAGCAGTGTCTTCTCTTTTTGTGTAAGCTTGCACTGTCCTAGTACAATGATCTTCTTTTTGGCGATTGCATATCGCTGCAAGAAAGACGCTAGCTTATTATCACTCGCTTGAAGCGAAGGTTCAACGTGATCGAATGACACGAAAGTCGAGAACTGCAGGGTCTGTTGGTCGTCGGGGTAGAAAGGCTCTCTGAAAGGTATATTGATGTGTACCGGCCCTCGTGGATAGCTTTGTGCGAGGGCAATGGCTTCTTTCAGCTTCCTACGATACTCCCATTCTGCATCTGTGTGTGAAAGGTCCACGGGAAGTTGATAGCTGGCTTTTACGTGGGGCTCGAGGGCGCCCGGCTGTTGGATGGTTTGCCCGTCTCGCTGATTGATCCACTCGGGTGGACGGTCTGCACTGATCAGTAGCAGTGGGATTTCCTGGTAATACGCCTCAGCAGCAGCGGGGCCAAAATTGAGCAGCGCGGTTCCCGAAGTGCAACAGGCGACAGTCGGAAGTCCGGACTGTAAGGACATGCCTAGCGCGATGAAGGCTGCTGATCGCTCATCTACGACACTAAAGGACTCCAGGCGCGGGTTGCGAGCGAAGGAGACGGTTAATGGAGCATTGCGGGAGCCCGGAGATATCACCACCTGGCGAAGGCCTCCCATTCGAAGAATTTCGGAAGTGTCAAATACCGTCTGGCTGATCATGTATCGAACACTACACTCTTCATGGTCTGTAGTTTTAGTTCAGTCTCTATTTCCTCTTTTTGTGGATCGGAATCTTCGGTAATCCCAGCTCCAGCGTAGAATCGACCTTTGTTTCCCCGTATCTGCATGCATCTGAGATTGACAAACAAATTCACCTCTTGGTCGATGTGAATCGGACCAAGGAAGCCGCTGTACAATTCCCTATCGTAGTGCTCATGTGTGCGGATGAAGTCCAAGGCCACATCCATCGGGGTGCCGCACACGGCAGAGGTGGGATGGAGTAAGTCCAACATGATGCTGCCCAACTTTGGCATTTGTGCCGAATCCATGTCGACGACAAATTGCGTCTTTAAATGAGCTAGCTTGCCTGCTCGCACAGTTCGCGGTCCGTGCTCTTCAAACTCTCTCAAGCGGATTTTCTTGAAGCAATCGATAATGTATCGACTTACGATGGCCTGTTCCTCGATTTCTTTTTGGGTCCAAGCCACATCCTTGAGTCGCTCATTGCCCTTCAATAGTTGAGTGCCCGCCAGTGATGCGGTTTGGAAGTGCCTGCCTTCTGTGGTTTTTAATAGTTGTTCCGGGGTGGCGCCCAGCCACTTGCTTCGACCCGGCAGGTAGAGCAAATAGTTCATCGCTTCGGGGTATCTAGCGACTAGTTGCTGGAATTTGCCAAAGGCATCGAACCCTTCGGGCAAACTATGATCATCGCACCGAGACAGTACCACTTTCAGCAGGTCATGGCCATCAATCTGAGGCAGGCATCGCTTGACGGTTTCTTGAAAGCGGTAGGCCTCGACATTGGTCATCGGTGGCATCGGCACGGTTTCCTTGGAATTGATATGGGCAATGAACTCATCAATTTCGCTGGAAGACAACGAGGGCGCGACGGACAGGTGTGCAGGTGCATCCCCCCAGGTCATAAGCAAATCCGCTTTCATAAAGAGGGGTTGGGGAGGGTGTGAGTGGTCAAAGGCGTTGACGACGAAACCTTCTCCCAATTCCTCGATCTGCTGTGTGGAGACTTGCGTGAGGTCAGACAATCCAATGAGCAAGTAGTTCTTCGTGCTTCCAGGAGGATTCCACGCGGCCATAGGGAACTTCTTGTCCTCTGCTAGTGCCCAAAGTTGGGCCGGTGTTAGCTTCGTGAGCGAATGGATGTCTTTAATTACCGTCAAGCGCTATATTTTTGGATCGTTGACCCGCTTATCGATGATAGAAGTGGTCAACCGGCTGATACACACCAACTGATTGTCTTCATTGGCAATACGGATGTCCCAAATGTGAGTTCGCTTTCCTAAGTGCACAGGGCGTGCG
>JBCCXG010000446.1:0-5551 GCA_039191945.1 Bacteroidota bacterium | reverse complement strand
AGCGTGTCTATTTGCTGACTACGCGATTCATGGTGTCAGAAGACGGCGGAAAGACCCTTCGTAACGGTAGCGAAGACCAAGAAGTACACGGGGACTTCCATGGGATGTGGTTAGATCCCAACGACAAGGACCGGTACTATCTGGGAGCCGACAAAGGGATCTCCATCACCCATGATCACGGCAATAAGTTTCAACTTCTTGACAACCTGCCGATTGCGCAGTACTACCGAATTGGCTTTGACTATCGAGACCCTTACTATGTGTATGGTGGCCTACAAGACAATGGTTTCTACGCGACCGCCAGCTTTACCCGAGACATTCGTGGTATCCTCAATGACTCCAACTGGAAGGTACATTGGGGAGATGGTCAGCACACTGCGACTGATCCAGACGATTGGCGTACGGTGTATACTTCCGCCGAGAATGGCAGCTTGAACCTTTACGATCCTTTGACGCACCGAATCCAACGCATCAGCCCCAATGCCAAGAACATCACCAACCTGACGGATTACTATCCAAGGTCAAAGTGGAGCGATCGACCCATTCGGTACAACTGGTCGGCACCTTTCCAATTGTCTCAAAGCAAGACACTTTACTACGGTGGCAACCATTTATTCAAGTCCAATGACAAGGGAGGGAGCTGGGAAATCATCAGCCCTGATCTTACTACCGATGCGCCGGAGAAGACGAGACGTGGCGCCAGCGGCGGTATCACGTTGGACAACACGGGTGCGGAGATACACTGTACGCTGACCACGGTGGCCATCTCCAAACTAGACGAGAACATCATCTGGGCAGGAGCAGACGACGGCCGCCTGCATGTCACTAGGAATGGCGGTGATCGATGGGCTGATATCCGAAAGCGCATCGACGGTGTGCCGGAAGGGCTGTGGGTAAGTAGGATAGAGGCGAGCCAGCACGAACTGGGTCGGGCCTACGTGTCCTTCGACGGTCACCGGAGCGATCATAATGCACCCTACGTCCTGACCACAGATGATTTTGGAAAGTCGTGGGAGCCCTTGATGTCCAACCTGCCCTCCACGGAAGTGATCCGCGTGGTGAGGGAAGACCTGGTCAATCCGAATCTGCTTTTCATCGGAACGGAAACGGGAGTCTGGGCATCGATCGACCGGGGCAGGTCATGGTTTCGACTGATGGGAAACATGCCAACCGTGAGTGTGTACGATTTGGCCATACATCCTCGGGACAATGCCTTGATTGCGGGTAGCCACGGGAGAAGCCTTTTCGTTATGGACCACCTTCACGCCTTGCAGCAGTTGGATAATGAGGTAGTAGCTTCCCAAGCCCATCTTTTTGAACAGCCTACGGCCACCCTTTGGGAGAATGTAAGTAGGGGAGGTCAGCGGGGACACTTTTGGTATGCAGGCGAGAATCCGGATGTCATTCGAGGTACGTCTTCATTGGCGCGAGCAAGATTTGATGTCGATGTACCGATCTACTATTTTGTGGGTGGGAAAGAGGTCAAGGAGGTGACCCTCAGGATCACAGGAGGAGGACAACAGTTTACGCAAACGCTTAAGTGCAGCCCTGGTGTGCAAAAATACTTATGGAATCGGGAGTTTGATCCTGCGCCATATACCGAAGAAGAAGAGCGCGTACTGGAATCCGCTATGGCCGACTTAGATACCACAAGAGGTTCGGTGCTTAGGTTCTTATCGGCCTATGAATCTGCGGGTGATACGATCGCAATCCAGAGGAGGTTAGTGGACGGTTTTGTGGACTACATGGGACTTGATCCAAGTTTGGGGGTAATGAAGGCCGGTTCTGGAGCGTATCAAGTGACCCTTACGGTTGAAGACCTGAGCATGACTAAAAACTTGAGAATCCGACAGGATCCAATCCTTAATGAGTAACACTAATGAGGACTGAACGTTCTCCTTATCAGTAATCTTCGCATGCGAGAAACTGTCAACTGGACCACGACGGAACATTTTCAAGTTCGCCATTCGGAGACCACACCAAACAACAGGATCAGTTTGCCTGCACTGGTGTCTTTGATGCAAGAGGCCGCATGGAACAATGCCCTGGACCTCGGTTACTCCGTCTATGATCTCATGAACCACGGAGTGACCTGGGTCTTATATCGCATGGAGTTGGAGGTCTTTAGGTATCCTGGTCATAGGGCTCGCTTGTCGGTCACCACTTGGCCTTCCGCGCAGGATCGACTCTATACGTACCGCGACTATCGCTTGCACGATGAGTCAAGGGTGCTCCTAGCACAGGCCACGAGTGCTTGGCTGGTATTGGACATTGAGAAAAGGAAGGTCGTACCCGTTCCCTCATTCATTAAGGAGGCTGAGTTTCCGCAAGACATGGATCGGCTACCCTGGGACGGGCAAAAACTGGAGGATCTTCGGGAACCCACTCTCGAGTATCCCATCCAGGTCCGATGGCACGAGGAAGATGCCAATGGCCACGTCAATAATGCGCACTATCTGGAGTGGATAATGGAGTCATTGCCGCTGACTTTTAGACAAAATCATTTGTTGCAGAAGCTAGTCATTACCTTCAAGCATGAGACACATGCGGGGGCTACTTTGCGGGTGTTGGCGGAGGCCAGAGGTGGTCAAGGGTATCTACATCAGATTGTGGATGAGGAGAACAAGGAAATGGTGCGGGCGCTTTCTACCTTCCGGGAGGCCAGGACCGAATAGCTTGAGTATATGATGAAAAAGACTACCATCTATATGATCGCGGTGTGCATCGCGGGCGCTTTCACATCGATCAGGGCACAAGGCCCCCCGCGGGCTTCAGAGATTCGCGATAGGGTGCATAGGGAGCTGCCCCGTGCGCTTGATGACTATCGGGCCTTCCTACGACTACCCAATGATGGACACTTTCCGGAGCAGATGCAGATCAATGTAGATTGGGTACACGAGCGGTTTGCTTCACTAGGCTTCGCGTCTGAAGTCTTGGTTTCTGATGGGGTACCTCATGTCTTTGCAGAAAGACGGGTGGAGGGAGCGCAGGCTACGGTACTTTTTTACCTGCAGATCGATGGGCAGCCGGTCGACACCTCGGCATGGGACCAGTCGAGCCCCTTCGAACCGGCCTTGAAGCAAAGCAGAGATGCAGCATGGGAAGAGGTCCCTTGGGAGCGCCTCAAAACTGACTACGACCCGGACTATCGAGTGTTTGCCAGATCTGCTAGCGACTCGAAAGGGCCCGCCATTTGTTTTCTGACCGCCTTGAAGCTCATGAATGAAGCGGCTTGGACCTCGGACTATCATATCAAAGTGATCGCGGACTTTCAGGAGGAAATGGGCTCACCCACCCTGTCACCCTTAGTGGAAAATAATAGAGACCGCTTCGCGGCAGATGTCATGTTGATCATGGATGGTACAAGGCACCTTTCCAATCTTCCAACGCTAACCTTTGGCGCCCGGGGCTTGGCGACCATGAGGCTCACCGTTTATGGCGCAGAACGCAATCTTCATTCCGGGCAGTATGGAAATTTTGCTCCGAATCCCGTATTCAAGCTCAGTCGTCTATTGGCGGGCATGAAAGACGAGCAGGGTCGGGTCATTATACCGGGCTATTATGAAGGGGTGGTGCTCTCCGAGTCAGAAAAAGCACTGATCAACGATGTGCCCGAGCAACTGGAAGAGATTAAAGCCTCGCTGGGCATTGCCGAAGCTGATGCGGTCGGGGCGACATACCAGGAAGCCTTGCAATATCCGTCCCTGAATGTGCGGGGCCTGCGAGCTGCATGGGTATGGGGCGGCGTCCGCACGATCATTCCCAACACGGCAGTGGCCGAGCTGGACCTTCGCCTGGTGCCTGAAACGCCCGGGGAGCGTCAGGTCGCTCTCATCCGAGATTATATCCGCAAATCCGGCTATCATATAGTGGCTGATGAACCTACCCGCGACGAGCGCCTCCAGTACGCCAATCTCATCCGGGTAAACCATCGGGTGGGTTCTAAGCCCTTTCGGACTGACATGCAGTCTGATCTAGGACTTTGGCTGGAATCCGCCTTGAAGCGGCTCTACGGTGCTCAATACGTGAAAATGCGAACGACAGGAGGCTCACAGCCGATTGCTCCCTTTATCAACACGCTTGGTGTGCCGGCGGTCTCTGTGCGCATCCCCAATCCTGATAACAATATCCACGCCCCGAATGAAAACCTGCGAGTGGGTAATTTTTCAGAAGGAATCGAGACCTGTCTGTCCATCCTGACCCAACCCTGGCAGCATGATCGATGAAGCCCTTTCCGTGGGTATCGTAGTCCTCGCTGTACTGAGCGTGAAGTGGCTGGAGAACCAGCAAACCCCGTGGATCCGGACGGTGTTGAATTGGTTTCCCGCTATACTCTTCGCCTACGTGATACCGGCGCTCTTCACCCATCTGTTGGACTTGCATTTAGGCGAAGTATTTCTGCATGTCCTTAGCCGTGATTGGATCATCCCATTTGCGATTGCGACAGTGATGAGCGCCCTTCCTTTTGAGCAGCTAAAGGTTGTGGGATTTAAACCTATCATGGTCTTTGTGGCAGGATCTTTTTTTATCGCCACCTTGCCGGTGGTCCTGGTATTCATTTTTTCTGAGCTTAATGAAGGCTATAAGGAATTGTTTGTCATGCGAGAATATTGGAAAGGTCTCGTACCCATCGTCGGTGGATGGATAGGGGGTAGCACGAGTCAATTGGTGCTGAAAGAGGTAATTGACACGGAGGAAGGCCTCTTTCTCTCGATCCTGGTCCTTGACAATATCCTAGTCAATATCTGGACGATCCTGATGTTTCAGTTTATTCAGAGAACCCCACAGCTCAATCGGTTGCTACGGGTCAATCAGGAGATCCGGCCGATCCATGATAAACAAGGGAGTGCAGGTCGGAAAATGAAACCGCTCGTTGTCGTGGTCACGATCTTCGCGATGGTTCTGATAGCTCATGGTTTGGGACTATCTTTTCTGTGGAAGGTCATCGCACTGTCGATTGTAGGCCTACTATTGGTCAATTTATTGCCTATCTGGAACGTTACTTTTGTGCTGCGTCTCGGTGGCGTATTGATCGTATTGATCATGGCAATTCTTGGACTGCGGCTTGATTTTTCAAATCTTTCGCTGCCACTACCCATGGTGGTCCTGGTGGTCATTTGGCTGCTGCTGCATTATGTATTGATGCTGGTTGTGGCGGTGCTTATGCGCGTCAACCTTGTTTGGGTACCCATTGCCAGTATGGCCAATCTGGGAGGCATCTCGACCGCTCCAGCGGTGACTGCAGCCTATCGTAAGGACCTGATGCCCCATGCCATCCTACTGGCGATTTTGAGTATGGTTAGCGGTACGGCTTGGGGTTTAGTGACGATCTATTTGTTTGGATTGATAAGCTGAAAATGCACTATTTTGGCCTAATAGAGACCAATCCGTCGAATTTGGGTTGCTGTTGCAGCCATTTGTAAGAAGCCAATGAGTATTGCCAAGCGCATATTATACCGTTTACAAGATAGGAAAGCACCCGGCTACGGCCGCTTTAGGCAGCTATTCCGAAATCAATCAGGATTGGAGATCGGAGGACCAAGCAGAATCT
>JBCCXG010000445.1:0-5552 GCA_039191945.1 Bacteroidota bacterium | reverse complement strand
GACAATACTGCCGAAGAGACCTCTGTATACTACGAGGGGGAGCTTTTTGACGTGTTTTCCGGGGCCATCAATACAGGGGTGGACGACCTGGAGCTTGGTCGCTACAACAATCAGGAATTTGAAGGCTTCATGGACGAGTTTCGGATTTCTTCTGTCGCAAGGTCCTCAGAGTGGATCAAGACCGAATTCAATAACCAAAGCGATCCATCATCCTTTTTCTCCAGCGACATTTCCGAATCCAATATTGTCTGGACGGGTGCGAATGACACAGACTGGAACGACATCGGAAACTGGTCCTCCTGTTTTCTCCCCACGCCAGGAGACGACGTGATCATTCCCGGAGGATTGATGAACTATCCACTGCTTGACCAGGACCGCACGGTCGGCTTCCTTAGCATAGGTGCGGGTGCTGATGTAGCGCTCGGTACGTTTGAGCTTACTGCGCTGGGAGACATTAGCAACAGTGGGACTTTGACCGCCAATACAGGAAGCGTTCGGATGGCGGGGTCCGTGGATCAATATATTCGTGGTGCCTCGGCCACTACCTTCCATGATCTGGTGGTAGACAAGGGGAGTGGGGAGTTGATCCTGGATCAGGATGTAATCGTGGACAATGACTTGACCTTTGCACAAGGATTTGTCCGGCTAAATGGCCGTGAACTAATCATTGGTAGTAGTGGACAGATCAACGGAGCGGATATGAGTAGGTTTTTTATTTCTGATGAGAACTCTTGCCTGACTCAAAGGGGTTTGGGCACGGGGTCACGCACAGGTGATATCCTGTTCCCGATAGGGACTGCGGTCACGAGCTATACCCCAGTGACCCTCAACAATATGGGCACCGCGGATGATTTTTGCGTTTTCGTTTGTGATCAGGTTTTTGAGGAGGGTACCTGTAGTGGTACGCTCATTGACATGGGGGTGGTTGATAAGACTTGGAATGTGACCCCTGTCAATGGCTTGGGTCTCGACGTCACCCTGCAGTTGCAATGGAATGGCACGGACGAAGGAGCGGGTTTTGATCGACTTGATGCCCCCTTTATCTCTCGACACTCTGGTACGCAATGGAATGCGCGCGCTTCAGGTCCTTTGGGTGGGACGGACCCATACACCCTCTCGACTTCTGGTCTTTCCAACTTCTCGCCCTTTGCTATCGGTTCTGGTAGTAGCCTACTTCCTGTAGAATACAGCGCTTTGAGAGCTTATGCCGCAGAAGATGAAGTCGTACTCGAATGGTCGACAGCCTCGGAAGAAAATAACGATCGCTTCCTGATCGAGCGTTCGTCGGGGCAAGATGACTTTGTGGTCATTGGCGAAGTGCAGGGTGCGGGAGATGCTCAAACTACGCAAGACTATCTGTTTCGGGATGAGGCACCGATGCCGGGCCTCAACTTGTACCGCCTCCGTCAAATCGATTTTGATGGTGGGTTCGAGCTGAGCCGGGTGCTGGTGGTTCATTTTGTTCCCAATACGGAGGGATCGATTCTGCTGTATCCTAACCCCGCGCTAGATAGGGTGACCGTCGACCGCTCAGAGGTACCGACTGGACTGGTCGAACTGCACGTTGTGGATATGACCGGCCGATTGATGCTGGAGCGCGTACTGAAGGATAGTCAGGCGACGTCATTAGACTTTTCAACTTGGCGCCGGGGACAATACGTTTTTATCTTCAAGGGAGCCACTTACGAGCAGCGTTTTCTTTTTGTTTTGAGGTAGCCATACTCACCACTCGGATATCCTCACTGACTTGCTATTAGGTGTTTTTAGAACTAAATTCTAATCAACTTCATCAACCCATTTTTTGAGAGATACGTTGGGTTAGAAAAGACATCACCGCCGCTATGTCAAGAAATGTAGCATTAGTACTATCAAGTGGAGGCGCCAGAGGCCTCGCGCACATTGGGGTCATCGACTCATTACAAGAGCAAGGGTTCCATATCCGAAGCATCGCAGGCTCTTCAATAGGGGCTGTTGTGGGCGCATTCTACGCCGCTGGGCAGTTGGATACTTACAAAGAATGGATGTTGGGCTTGGATCAGTGGAGTGTCCTCAAGCTCATGGATTTCACCCTCAGTGCACAGGGCTTTTTGCGCGGGGAGAAGATCTTCAAGACCCTGGAAACCATGATTGAGGATCAAAAAATTCAGGATCTCTCTATTCCATTCGTTGCTGTTGCTACGGACATCCAAAAGGGGAAAGAGGTAGTATTTAAGAAGGGGAGCATGTATCGAGCGCTCAAGGCATCAGCTAGCATACCCACGGTGATCAAGCCTACAACGCATAAAGGTCGCGAGCTGATTGATGGTGGTGTGATGACGCCGATCCCCGTGGAGTTTGTGAAGCGGAAGAAGAGTGATCTACTGGTCATCGTCAACGTCAGCGCCCCCGGGCACTTCGCAAAAGAGCAACCGGAAGAGCAGCAGACAGCTTATGTCAAACAGTTGGCGGCGTTCAAGGCGGTATGGGAGCGCATGCTTCCTCCCGCAGATGCTCAGCCAACGAAAAAACTGGGCTATTTCGATCTGCTGGCTCGGTCAATCGACCTGATGCAGGACAAGGTTTCTAACCTACTCATTGAGAAATATCAGCCGGACCTCGTAGTCAATATTCCCCGTGATGCCTGTGGTGTCTTCGACTTCCACAAAGGTGCAGAAATGATCAAAGCAGGAAGAAATGCCTTCGCGGAAGCGTATGCTCAATCTGCCATGCGAACCGAGCTGGGAAGGACAGCTTAGAACCGCTTGAGCATGGTCGGATTGCCTTCAGCGCTAACTACACCAAAACCCATTCGCTCGTAGAGATCCTTTACCGGGTTGTCGCTATCAACGCTCAGCGAAACACCTCGGCAACCACTAGCAGCCAAATCATCAAGAAATCTCTCAAGCAATTGAGTCCCTAGACCCCGCCCCCGGTACGCGGGTAGAATGGCCATGCTTAGTTCAGGGGTATTTTCATCGACAAATCCGTAACCTTGATTGTCTTGGGTAAAGAGCCGACACCATATCGCACCGACGAGTTCCCAATCCTCATCGATCACCAACGCCAGATCACCTAACCGTCCCCAATTGTCATAGTACTTCTTTATGCCCGGTTCTTCGATAATGTCTCGTGGAAATGGATCCGCCCCCGGCGGCGTGAAGAGCGCATGATACTGCATTCTCGCCAGGAAATGCTCCTCACCTGGAGCCAATGCTCTGATGATCATAGCGGCTAGACTGCTTTCAATACGTTCAACGACTGACCGACCTCCACAAAAGCCTGAATCGCCTGGTCCAAATGCTTCTTGTTGTGAACGGCAGATAGCTGCACCCGGATCCTAGCCTGGCCCTTAGGCACCACTGGATAATAAAATCCGATCACGTAGATGCCCCGCTCCAGTAATTGCGCAGCCATCTGTTGGGAGAGTACGGCATCGTAGAGCATGATGGGCACGATGGCGCTATCGCCGGGCTTAATGTCGAAACCGGCGGCGGTCATTTGGGCCCGGAAGTAGCGGGTATTCTCTTCCAGCTTGTCCCGAAGATCCGTTGTTTCTGAGAGCATATCGATCACAGCTATCGAGGCACCGACGATGGAGGGTGCCAGAGTATTTGAAAACAAATAAGGTCGTGATCGCTGACGAAGAATATCAATAATCTCTTTGCGACCACTGGTGAAACCACCGCTCGCTCCCCCGAGGGCCTTGCCCAGCGTCCCAGTGATAACATCAACTTTGTCCATCACCCCTCGATACTCGTGTACGCCCCTACCGGTTTTGCCGATGAATCCTGTACTGTGGCATTCGTCAGTGACCACTACTGCATCGTATTGGTCTGCCAACTCGCAGATCTTGTCGAGTTGGGCGATGGTTCCATCCATAGAGAATACACCATCTGTCACAATTAATTTCACTTTAGCTGTGGCTGCTTCCTGCAGTTTGGCTTCGAGGTCGACCATGTCGTTGTGCTGGTAGCGTAGGCGCTGCGCTTTGCAAAGCCTCACCCCGTCAATGATCGAGGCGTGGTTCAAAGCGTCAGAGATAATGGCATCTTCGGGTCCCAGTAAGGGCTCAAATAGTCCCCCATTGGCGTCAAAGGCCGCGGCATAGAGTATCGTGTCCTCCATGCCTAGAAACTCTGAGATCTTGTCCTCTAATGTTTTGTGAATGTCTTGTGTACCACATATAAATCGAACCGAGGACATACCGTAACCTCGGGAATCAATTGCATCTTTTGCGGCCTGTACCACACCTGGGTTGGAAGACAATCCCAGGTAATTGTTGGCGCAGAAGTTGATGACTTCTGATCCGTCCTCGAGTTGAATCACCGCGTCTTGAGGTGAAGCAATAATTCGCTCTTGTTTGTACAAGCCGGCGGTTTTGATATCGGCAATTTCTTGTACCAGCTTCTCTTTTAAGGTGGCGTACATTGGCTCTTCTCTTTTGGGGTTAATCGCTGCGCAAAGCTAATCGATCAGGCGAGCTTCTTCTGCAGTTGTTTCACGAAGTGCCTGTTCTAGGTTTTGGGACGATTTTCGGTTTGGCTTGTGCTTTTTTTGGAGCTGATTTCACCTCCTCCTTGAAAGGGAATCGCCTGCGTATGCCATTGATTAGAAATAGCTTCTGGGCTGTGAAGCTTTCGGGGTGTATTTGACCAAAAATCGCCTCAAATTCCTCGTACTGCTCCGGCTCGGCCTTGCGATAGCGTTTTGCATCGATCTTTTTGGTTTGCAAGTACTCATTGAAGGTCATGGGACAAAATTAATGCATTGGACTACCTGAGCGATACAAAGTTGAAGAGCACCTTCTTCGGATTTTCACTTCCACCTAGTTTGGATTAATTTCATGCCCGCTTTAGCAGCTCTCAATGGATGTAAGGAAACAAAAGGCGCTCTACGGCGCTGTCATCGCGGTGTTACTTTTCGTGATTGGCCTCTCGGTTTATTACTTGATCGGAGGGTTTGAGAAGGTCACAATACTCTATCAAGAAGGGGAACGCCGAAGTGTAGTGGGCAAGTACTACAAGGGGTACTATGCTCATCCGGACCTGGAAGATTTATGGGAGGCTTCACGGGAATTAGTCCGTCAAAGGGCCATACCCGGTCAATTGGCAGTGGTCAACTATGACAATGACTCGCTGGACAACGACGAGGTAGAGCAGTTTATCGGGGTTATGATTGAAGGAGGCATGGCTGAAGTGCCGCCGGACTTCGAGGTATTAGAAATCGATATGACCCATCAACTTCGGGTATTTCTGCCCATGCACCCCATGGTGCGTCCCCGTCCGCGAAAAATGGAACGAATGCTGGCAGAATTTGCAAATGCCAACGGCTACGTATTGGCGGACCATACGCTTGAGCTGCACTTCGAAGACAACAGCATGATCCTGGAGTCGCCGATAATCTCAATTGAGTGAGAACTGTCGTTTTGTTTCCTCGTAGTGTAGTATCTCAAGTAGCGCATCCGTCATAGCCGTCGACCGCTTGAAAGAAAATAATCCGAGATAAGTTCCACGTATCACGCTTCCTGTTTCCATCGTGAAGATGATGAAGCCTCGGCATTCATTGGACTCTCG
>JBCCXG010000444.1:0-5555 GCA_039191945.1 Bacteroidota bacterium | reverse complement strand
GGATGGCGAAAGGAACCCTGAGAAGCTGTTGGCATTAGCTCACAGTAGTGTGCGAAAGAGAAAGCCTGATTTGATTCTCAAAGCGCTAGAGGGTCACTTCCATAAAGCGGGCTTATTTGCCTTGAAACAAGCATATGATGGCTACCAATTTTATCAGGCTCAGATTGCCGGATGCGACGCTGAGATACAGCGGGAAATGGAAAAGGCCAACCACTATCATGATGATGATAAGACCAAGAAGGACATCAAATCGGTAAAGAATCGCAAACCTATCCGACACAATAAACCGGATGTTGATCATCTAGGGGGCCATCTATTAAAGATTTTCGGTGGAAAGGATGCTACAGTATTACCTGGGATTACTGATTACACGTGGCTTCAACTCTATTCAGAGGTTGGAAAAGACTTAAGCCAATGGAAAAGTGAGAAGCACTTTACCTCTTGGCTTGGTCTAGCTCCAGGTCAACATCGGTCAGGGAAAATGAATAAGAGCAGAAACAGAAAAGCAAGGCCGAAAGCAGGTCAAATTTTCCGACAACTAGCTCAAAGCCTTATTGAGAGTAAAAAACTCGCTATTGGCGCTTTTGGCAGGAGGTTAAAATCAAAACGGGGTCCAGCAGTCGCCATAAAAGCCACCGCTCGTAAACTTGCTGTACTCTACTGGCGTCTTATGGTAAAAGGGCTCAACTATACAGAACAAGGTATTAAGGCATATCAAGAAAAAATGCAGTTACAAAAGGAAAAATGGCTTCAAAAAACAGCTAATGACTTAGGATACCAACTAGCTCTAAGGCAGTGAGTTACAAAAGAGTGTCATCAATAGCTTGTCGAAGGATCAACAACAATCATAAATGCTCGCTACCTCCGATCCAAGATCGACTCCAGTGACAGCGGATTGCCTTTTTCATCCCGCTTCTGATGGATCTTGTACGTAACTGGATTCGTACCGATATCAATGTGCTCCAAAAAGAAACTCGGGTACAGCTCGATGATCTTCGGGATGTTGTCGAAGACATATGCCTGTTGGTCGGGGAAGAGCGTTTCCAGATTGATCGTGTCGGCGAGGTTGTCAGAGTGCAGGTCCACATTCTCAAATCGTGTAAACACTAGGGAATCTCCATTCACCTTCGCAAAGATCTTGAATCTACGGCGTTCCGCGTTATTGCCATCCTGATAGTCCAATTCCAGCTCATCGCCCTTCATGCCGTAGGTACCCATGTGATAGGTCCCGCGTCGATACCGAGAAAAGAAAGGCAAGTAAGGGTTAATCTCCGTATCCGTCACCAGATAGTAGTCACTGAGCTGCACAAAGCGAACGCTGTCCAAAAACCAAATACTACTGGCGATATGCAGGTTTTTTACCCCCGCCGCCAACTTGGTGCTACTAGCGCGGCTGGATCGCTCTAGCAGGCGAGAGGTGTCACTTGCGACTTTGTAGACATAAGCGCCCCGCTCAAACAGCTGCACATTGGCACGTTCCAGGTCGGTGGCCACGGGCAGCCTAGCGAACTTGCTGAAGATCGTCTCCCGTTGGCAGCTAACCAAGAGCCACAAGAAAAGAATCAGGCTAGAAGTCCTCATTGTGGTTGTAGTCGACGACGCCTCCTATGAAAATGTTGGGTTTATTAGGCGTCGGATGGATGGCCATTCGCCCGGTGTAGTGGATGAAGTCCTGCGTTTCAATAAACGGCATATCCGCAAACTTGAGCGAGATACCAAAGTCGGTCCGAAATCGCTTGGCAACGAATTCCATGTTCCACTCTCCACGATTGTAAAAGGTCTGCTCCTCATCGTAGTAGACGCGCTTGTAGCCCATCAAGGTGGCAAATTCAAAAGCGTTAGTTCTATAGCCGGTGAATCGATCAAAACCAACGAGCATGCGGTAGTCTTCGTCCTCATAACTCAGCATACCACTTCCTGTCCAGAAGCGGTCGTAGTTGTCGCCTAACCTCGAGAAATTGAACGGGATCGCGCCGTCATTGGCATAATGGAGTTGGAAATGGTCCATTTGGAGGTTGAGATAGCCGATGCGCTGCGTCTTCTTACCCGGTTTCAACGGGTCCATCCAGATCCACCGAGTGCCAATTCCCCCGCCCCACACATGCGGGATTCGAGACGAACGGGCAAAGGCGTAGCTGGTACTCAACAGCTGCTTCACAGGCCGGTCCGTGGCGCTCCCTGCCTGTATACCCACCGACAGGTGTATGTCATGATGTACCTGCTTGAGGGATCTGTTGTCGATATTTTGCGCTCCCAGTCCATTTTGATATAAATCAAATCCGAAGCCAATGGGGACAATTATATTGTTATCCCTATCCAAAGCGACCATCTGACCGAGGTGGAAGCCAAACCTCCCGAGGTAGCCGTTGCGAAGCACGCCAAAGTGGAATGTGTACCGCGCGCCGATCGACATCTCGACAAAGCGTTTCTTGCGCTCTTGGCCCAAAGCGGATAGTGAGAGTAAGATCACAAAGAGAAGCGTGACGAGCTGTTGCGCGTTCATGGGTCAGGATTCCTTCACAATTTGTCACATTTCAGTGCGATTGTCAAATTGCCAGGCGACCCTTCTCAGAAGGTGCCGGATTTCAGTCCCTCTGCCTCTAGGCTGATGATACCGCCTTGGCCTTTGATACTGACACAGACCATCGGGTTCACCGTCTCACTTGCCGGTGTAGTTGAACGGGGTAACGGCTAGTAGCTCACCTTTGATTGCATCGGAGACGTCCAGGCCTGCAACGAAATCACCGATCGTCTTTGCGGTGATCCGCTCATTCTTTCGGGTGAGCGCTTTTAACGCCTCATAAGGAGCTGGGTAGGCTTCTCGACGTAGAATCGTCTGAATGGCCTCAGCAACCACGGCCCAGTTATCTTCAAGGTCCTGGCGAATAACACCTTCATTGCATTGCAACTTGCTGAGCCCCTTGAGCGCAGACTGGATGGCCAGGTGTGTGTGGGCGATCGGTACACCCACATTCCGGAGAACAGTACTATCAGTGAGGTCCCTTTGTAGTCTGGAGACAGGGAGCTTCGCCGACAAGTGTTCAAACAAGGCATTGGCAATGCCAAGGTTACCTTCGGCATTTTCAAAATCGATGGGATTGACCTTATGAGGCATCGCTGACGACCCCACTTCACCCTCCACGATTCGTTGGCTGAAGTAATTCATTGAGATATAAGTCCATACATCTCTGCAAAGGTCAATGAGTATGGTATTGATTCTTTTCAAGGCATCGAACAGTGACGCGAGATGATCATAGTGTTCGATTTGCGTAGTAGGTGCACTGCGCTCGATCCCAAGATGCTTCTGGAGAAAGCTTTCCCCGAAGGCATCCCAGTCCACCTTTGGATACGCAACTGTATGAGCGTTGAAGTTACCTGTGGCGCCACCAAATTTTCCACGGTATGGAACTGCTTCAAGGGCGGCAGTTTGTTCCTTGAGGCGCACGGCAAATACAAGCAACTCTTTTCCCAGTTTTGTTGGGGAGGCAGGCTGGCCATGTGTGCGGGCAAGCATCGGGATGTCAGACCATTGATTGGCTAGATCCTCCAGGACTTTTATCAGGGATCGAATCGATGGGAGATAAACCGACTCGATGGCATCCTTCAGACTCAAGGGGATGGCAGTGTTGTTTATGTCCTGCGATGTCAGCCCAAAGTGTATGAACTCTTTGTGTGCTCCTAACCCCAACGCATCGAACTTTTCCTTCAAAAAGTATTCTACCGCCTTCACATCATGGTTAGTCGTGCGTTCTACATCCTTGATGTGCCGGGCTTCCTCGACTGAAAAATTCTCAAAAATATCCCTGAGCTTGGCGAACAAGCCTTTGTCGACGCCGGTTAATTGGGGAATGGCATCGCAGAGGGCTATAAAATAGAGCACCTCCACTTTGACACGATAGTGAATGAGAGCATACTCCGAAAAATACTCCTCCAAAGAGGAAGTCTTTGATCGGTAGCGACCATCGATAGGAGAGATGGCTTTGAGAACGTTTAGGGTGTCCATGGGCTTCAGTGGGAAGGCGCAAAAATAGATGATTACGCGCCAACTTGGGCTCGGGTGAGGCGCCATTTACCTTTGCGAAAGCAGAACAAGTAAACTTATGGCATTTGGATTATTCAAGAAAAAGAGAAAAGAGGAATCGTCAGCAGATACGAGTGCACGGTACCATCATCTGACCATCGAAAGCGTAGTTCCTATCGCCAAGGACGCGGTCAATTTGATCTTCAACAAACCTGAATCAGATTTCGTCTACGAGCCTGGACAGTTCATTACCATTATTCAAGTGGTCAACGGCAAGAAAATTCGAAGGGCCTACTCTCTCAATAGTACGCCGTTTTTGGACGAAAACCCCTCCGTGACCGTCAAGCGGGTAGAAGGAGGTGCCATGTCCAATCATATCAATGACCATTATGATGCGGGTGAAGTCGTGCAGGTCATGGAGCCCATGGGGCTTTTCACCACGTCTTATGATCCGGCTGCCCTCCGGTCCGTGGTATGTTTCGCAGGTGGTTCAGGTATCACGCCGCTTTATTCCCTCATGAGATCTATGCTTGTCAAAGAGCCCAACACGATAGTGTCGCTTGTGTACTGCAATCGGAGCGCGGAGTACATCATCTTCAAGGATGAGCTCAATGAGCTGAAGTCTGAATACGCTGATCGATTCAATGTCATTCATATTCTGGAGGAGGGTCCTTCAGATTACTCAGGCAGGCCGTCTGCTGCGATGATTCAAGAGGTTGCTGGGGAGCTAGACATCAACGGAGATTCAGAGGTCTTCATTTGTGGGCCTCAACCCATGATGGATGTCGTCATCACCGGCCTGAAAGAAGCGAGCGTCGATGAATCGCAAATACGTATGGAAAGCTTCGAAGCAGGAAAGACGAGCCCTAAAGAAATCATTGCCGATGAGCAATCGGACGCACTCGTGACCGTCCTACTGGATGGGGAATCCTATGATTTTACTGTCAAACCTGGCCGTAGGATTTTGGAAACGGGACTGGAAGAGGGGCTCGATATGCCGTACTCTTGTCAGTCCGGACTTTGTACTGCTTGTCGTGGCAAAGTTTTGGAAGGCGAGGTCACCACCGAAGGAGCGGAAGGCCTCACCCAAAGCGAACTGGACGAAGGCTATATCCTATGCTGTGTGGGTATGCCCAAAACGGATCAGGTCAAGATTGAGGTGGGCTAGCTACGCCTCGTCCCAAAGATTTTCATAGGTGTAGGGGCTTCCTTCTACAGTGAAGACACCCCCGTCGATAATGCGAGTGGCCAGGTCCAGGCCTCTGATCTGCTCTATTTCATCCGCGGACAACTCGATATTTTCTGCTTCGAAATTCTGCCGCAGTCTTCCTTCATTCGTGCTTTTAGGTATGACCGCAGTGCCTCGCTGTATGGCCCATGTGATTAAGACCTGGGCCGGCGAGCAGTTATGTACTTTGGCTATTGACTGTATTACCGGGTCTTCGAGTGGCACAGGATTGGAAGCTTTCTTGAGGCGGTCAGGTCTGTCAAGTGATCCCAAAGGGGAGTATGCCGTTACGTGAATATCATGCTT
>JBCCXG010000443.1:0-5577 GCA_039191945.1 Bacteroidota bacterium | reverse complement strand
ATTACGCCAAGATTAACGGCCTGACCTACGATGCCAGCTCTGATGAATACAGCGAGCATACCATTGCTGCCTGGCTGAGGATGGATGCAGGGCATCCCGACGGTGAGCACGTAATCGTGTCTTTTGATCCCTCCCATTATTGGCAATTGGGGATCAACATAGATGCGGCAGGTCCTGGTGTAGTAGTCTGGCAGGTACACGGCACAGATGGTACTATCTATACATGTACAAGCGGTTCTACTTTAGTTAACGACGGTAAGTGGCACCACGTTGCTGCGACGTTTCACGACGGTCTATTGAAGTTATTTATCGATGGCGATGAAGTGGGTCAAGTGACTGCAGATGCCCAGACCTTCGGTTCCGTCATATCAGCCGAGGGATACGTCGGCGTTGGTAGTTCCGCAGAAAACAATACCCACACGGATAACGCGTATTTGATGGGAGACCTGGATCAGGTACGTATCTATCCGATGGCGTTATCCGACTATGAAATTGCAGGGCTTTCCAAAGGCTTTGCTTACGATTTCTATACTTGGAATGCCTGCTTTGCCTCTCAAGGTGAGCTCTTCCGCGTGAATATATCTCCAGGTGATGGTAACCGCGTTGCCAATGCCGATTTCTCTTCAGGACAGGCCAATTGGACACTTTGGTCTTCTGCCGATGACGGTGCAGCGGCAACGCTTTCAGTCGTCGATGGTGCTGCAAATATTGATGTCATAGCTGGTGGCACCAAGGATTGGCACATCCAGTTTTTTCAAAACGGAATCGTACTCGAAGCAGGGACAGAGTATACCGTTACCTTTGATGCCAAGTGCAACAGCGGTACGATGGACATCCGCAGCCAGGTGCGGGATCAGGGTTTTGCCAACACCTACGACAGCGATTTCATCCTCGATACCGAGATGAAAAGCTTCAGCTATACTTTCACAGCAGTTGAAGGAAATGAGAATGCCCGTATAGAGTTCTTCTTTGGCTCGGTAGGAGCAAACAGTTTGGTCATCGACAACGTTTTTTTGGGGATCGAGGGCGCAATGGAAGACATTACCGTTACGCAGCTCTACCCGGAACATCAGGATTTCGTCGATGTGGCCGTCAATCCTTCGAACGTTTCTCAAGCCTTTGTCCTGCGCAAGCCCAGATCCGGTACTGGAGATATGGGAGGACGTGAGCTGCACAGGCTCGAGAATTATGGCAACAATGACCTCGTATACATCCGGCGTGCACCTGGGTTATCGCGCTACGGTTCGGTCAACATTAATCCCGCAGACCATGACCACATCGTGATGTCGACATCGCGAGAGGCGAATGTTCAGCAGAGCCTGACTTACAGTACAAACGCCGGTAATACATGGGGACAAGTCAACCGTAGTACCACCGTTAACAATGATGGTGTCATCATTGTACCCTCGATTCAGTCTTATGCGCCCATGGTGAGCTATACCTATGATTCTGGTGGGGTACCTGAGCGTACGGGTGCAGGAACGACTACGGATATCATGGACATACAGTTCGTACCCGGTGAGGCAAATGCGGTGCTTTGGGCTGAGGTTTCCCTCGGCTTGTTGCGCAGTGATGACCGTGGCGCGAACTTCTCCTCTTATGGTGTCGGTGGTACGAACAAAGACACTTACCAGATAGCTGTTGGGCCTTATGGGCAGAGGATCATTGTAGGTATGCTGGAGTCGGGTTATTGCGTGACCCACAATGGCGGACTTTTCTGGGACGGCGTTCACCACCATAACGATGCCGGCATTATTTCTTCTTCGGAAAAGTTTACCGGAAGGTACGGCGAACACCAAGGTTTCGGGGTAGGGATTAACCAAGACGACCCCAACATGGTCGCGGTTATACACAGCGGAGACGAGCATATCTTGATCAGCACAGATGGCGGTCTCTCCTTTACCGATGTGAATCAATCTACCAATGGAGGCAAGCGCGTCTTTTGGCCAAGTGACGAACTGCTCTATGCAAGTGACCATTGTGCAGACAATGCCGGGCAATTACTCCGTGACAACAGCCCTCTGGTCTGGAGGCATATGGAAAGGCGAGTGGTCGCGGTTTCTACGGCCGACCCCAATGTCATCCTCGGTGTCTATAATCCGACTGATCCGGCTGGCTATATTCCTGCTTCAATGAACAGCCCCGATGACAGCGGCTGGTGGCGGATCTTTCTTTCGCTTGATGCCGGTGCCAACTGGTCCCAGTTACCAGAACCAGATAAGGAACAACTGCCCGGCAGGAACCTTTGGCTACAGGTGATCGGGCAGGGTGATATCTGGAACGGGGAATCACCCCACACCTTTGCAATTGATCCAAATCCGGCGCGTAACCCGAACGATGGGAACCGTACTGAGCCCTTGCGTGTCTTGCTGGCAGGTCGAGGCGGCATCTACGAGTACACCGAGCCCGTCGACGGTTCAGGTGTGCCGAATGGGGATTTTGAAAATGGCACTTGGAGGGCGCAGCCATACCGCGACGGATTGGCCGACAGCCCTCATTTCGACGTCGATAACCGGATCAACGATGTCCTCTTTGATCCGCGACCCGAAAATGCTGCTCCCTGGATGGGCTTTGTCTGCTTCGATCCGCGACCAGGCTATCACCATATCGTCTATGCAGCCAAAACCATGCTAGTCGCCAAACTGGGTGGCTGGGCTAACCCCGACTACAATGCTAATGCCCGCTGGGGGCGTGGTGCGCCTGAGCGACCCTTTTACCGTTCGACAGATGGCGGTGTGACTTGGGAAAACCTGCACACCTCTGACTACTCCGGCACCATCTACAACTTCGCCGATACCTTTGACATCAATGTTGACCTCATGGGCAACTTCTACGCATCGACCGTACACGGGGTCTATATCTTCAGGCCAGAGGGACGGATTGAGTTTCAGACCCGTGAGGAGTATGTGCTAGGAGATTTGAATGGACAGCAGGGCTGGGCACATGGCAACAGTGCAACCTACAGCGTCGCCGATCCGTATAATGACGGATATATCTACCTCCTTGATGAGACCGCAGGCTGGCAAGGGGCGAGTAATAACAATGCCGACCTTTCCGGCGGGCGGACAGCTTACCACCTGTCGGCAAGCTTCAGTTTCGAACTAAACGCAAGTGTAATCGAAAACCAAAATACACTTCGCATCGAGTTTAAGGAAGGTGCCGATACAGGTTACCAGTACGATGATCTCGCCGTTTTCCTACAGCGAAGGCCTAATAACACATGGAGTATTGTCGGCGCTTCTCAGTTTGGCAGCCAGTTCTTCTCCAGCTCTGCAATCAGTGATGCTGAACTAGGATTTGGTCCCGGAGATAACATGTCCGACTTGCTAGAATTGTCATTAACAATTGTACGCGGTGAAGATTCCGACAGCTGGACTTTCTTGAGCAGCTTGACCAACTTGGAGACTGGTCAAGAGGTAGTATCGCACAGCGGAGTTATCTCTAGCTCGACTGGCTTCTTTGATGCCCAGACGTTAGACACTGGACTGAACACCATGGAGTCAAATCTTGCTGGCGTAACTAATCTGAGGATTTACTCAGTAAACTACAGTGCAGATCCGGAGGTCTTGCCAACAGCTTTTGAGACCTGGGCTGCCCAAAACGGTGTTAGCGCGGACTTGCTGGCAGATACTGATGGTGATGGACGCACGTACTTGGAAGAATTTGCATTTGGAGGCAAACCGAATGACAGTAAGGACAATGAGATTGTACCTACATTAGACTTCGGTCAGAATCAGTTGACCTTTTCACACCTTGCGCTGAGGGATTTTGAATCTGGTATCGAATACGTGGTCGAGTATACCAGCGACATTGAAAGTGGGCTCTGGAATGAGGCTAATTGGAGCGCCGTTAAGGTGCAAATCAACCCTGATCCGGATTTTAACGAAGTGGATTACACCATGATGTTACCAGAGTATGATCGGCTCTTTTTCCGTGTAAGTTTGACTCAGGAGTAGGTTCGATGACGAGCTGGAATTTTTGAACAAATCTAACGGCTGAGGATCTTCGTTGATCATAGGATGAAAGTGCTTTCGGAATTTAGCGACCGTGGATAGTATTTGAATCTTAATGCATGGTTGCCTTATGTCATAATACTCCCAGTTTCACAGTCATACCATAGGACTTGTTGAGGTGTTTTGATGTATAATAGTCAGTTGATGCTGATTTCCGATGAAAATCGGATTTGTGAAAAGCCCAACACCAACCAAGTACTACAGCAGCACGCTGCATCAGATTTGCAAACTCACCCCGTCGCACTTGACGCAAAAACTGGCTATTAAGCATGCAGTGGACAAAAAGTCCCGAGTCTTCACTCCTTGGAGCCATGTGGTGAGTCTTCTATTTGGGCGGCTCACTCACTCGATCAGTGCTATCTGACGCCCTACAGCACACACCCCAAAATGGCTGACCGTAATGCCTGAAATTGCGAACCTGAGCGCAGTTGCGGAAGAGATTAACTTTTCAGAACCTTTAACAAACACAGTTTGAAGTCATTCCCTACTGATATACTCACAAGCGAAGCTGGATTCAGTGGAAATCACACTCGCTGGCGCCAATCAGTTTAAAGCCACTTCGACTGAATAACTCCGATCATTTCGCTCATGGGTGGTTTGTTCTGAGTCACCTCACCTCACATCCCATGCGCCGATAGAGTTGAGCTCTATCTGGACAAAATCGGAGTGGAAAGGAAGATTTTTTGCTACCACTACATTGGTGTTAAGTCATACAGAACAGCCTACGCTGCTCTGCATACATTTCCACCACGAGATTTGAACTCTGTAACTGTCATACCGTAGGTTTTCTTGAAGCTTCGTGCTAAATGGCTACTGTCGGTGAAGTTAAGTTGGTAGGCAATTTCTTTAAGAGATAGGTCTGTGTGCAATATTTTGGTTTCTACTAAACGTAATTTCGATTTTATAATGTAGTTTGCAAGGCTGTCTCCCGCCTGTTTCTTAAAATATTCTGAAAAGTAGGTTTGGGATATTCCAAAACGATCTGCCAAGGCAGGCAGTCGAATTTTCTCTTTGTCTGTCAGGTTCTTGTTTATGTAGCGAAGGACTTCACCAAAGCGGTTTTCAATTTCATTTGCCTTTTCGACATACCGTTTTTCGATGCTTCTAGCGAGTATGTTAAGGATTGATGCTACGATTCCAGTAATGATCGCCTCTGAATATCCATCTGATGTCGCGTACTCTTGATGGATTGTTTTGATGTTTTGTATGATAAACTGCCGTTCTCGATCAGAAGCAATAATGTCCCCAGGGATTCTGTTGTAATTCGCAAGGATATAGGAAATATTATCAAACCAATCTCCGTACTGAGTCAGGCCATTTTCGCCCATGAAGAAATGGTCGGTAAAGCGGACGTAATAAAAGCGCGATGGCTCTGAGATCCTGAACGAGTGGCAATCCAACGGAGGAAGCAGGAAAATGTTTCCTGCTTGATACTCGAACTCATGAATATTGATGCATTGGTATCCCGAGCCTTGTTCGACGTAAACGATTTCAAAGAAATTATGTTTATGTGCGCGTTTTCCCCATTTGGAGATTTCTTCGACGTGAAGCTCAAAAGCCTTGT
>JBCCXG010000442.1:0-5582 GCA_039191945.1 Bacteroidota bacterium | reverse complement strand
GCCACAGATTGTCCATAGGCCATAAGCGCTTCTTCACGCTGCCCTTTTTCGGCGAGTACATATCCGAGGTTGTAGGCATAGTCGGCGTTGGTGGTATCGAGTTGGGTCAGTGTACGGAAGTCCGCAATGGATTCATCCAGTTGTCCAAGTGCTGCATGAGCAAATCCCCGATTGAGCAGTGCTGCTTCAAATGTACTATCCAGGTTGATAGCCTTACTGAAGTCGGGTATGGCATTGTTGTAATCCCCCAGGCGATACTTGGCCAAACCCAAGCGATTCCAAGAATTGCTGTAAGCGTCATTCAACTCCAGGGATCGATTGAAATCGGCAATGGCTTCGTAGTGCTTTTGTAAGGCTTGCTGAGCAACTCCTCGGTTGTAAAAAAACATGAAGTCCTGCGGGTTGCGGGCAATCGCTTTCGAGTATCGCTCGATGGCTTCTTCGTAGTCTTCGTCTTCAGCCGCCACATTGCCCAGGTCATTGTTGTCATTGGCGGTCTTCGTTGTGGGTTTGAGCTTCCTTGTGAGTTCCTCCGGGATTTCAAATAGGTCCGAGGAAATGGCCTTGTTCAAGGCGATGGAATCCATATCCAACCGAATTACTTGGTCCTCGGAAGCGTTGATAAACCACCGAGGTAGCTCGATCCCGTCAATAGTTTGGTAGCCGCCGTAGTCCATAAGGCCGTCGGACTCTTCTCGAAGCACGTCGCTTGTGGTACGGTCCAGGTAAAAGACCTTGGTTTCGGCGTCCTCGTCACTCTCAGCAGTCGTTTTTACCCGCAAGGCTTCCCGGCCACGAATCATCGCTTGCCGGCAACCTATGACCTTTTGATGCAGACTGTCCATGTAGTGATTCATGTCCATCTGCAGTAACACCCGATCAGACTCGCGCTCCGCTGGTTTGACCTCTAACTGATCCTCAGCGCCGTTGTAGCTCCATGCAATGGAATCGTTTTGCACCTCGTAAAAGAGTAGTTCTTGCAGGTCCATGCGCATGTAGGACGAGTTGGGTTGCACCATGGCTAGATAAACCTGTGCGGAAAAACCGCCCTGAAAGGTCATAGTGCCCTTGACCTCTAGAGATTTTGCGTTGGATTTGATCACTTGGCTAGCTTCTAGTTGTCGATCGACCAATGCCTGACACTCACTCATGGGGAGCTCGTCACCAATTGATGACTCACCGTATTTCTTTGTCGCCTCCTGTACCTCCTGCTGCCAAGCGGCTTGCTCGTCGGTGTGCAGATTTTCCCAAAGCCGAAGTTCAAAAGTGGACCATTCCTCCCCACCTACGAAGACAGTACCCGAGAGGCCTTCCTCATTCATGGTAAATTCATAGCGACTTTCACCCAACACGTCGTCCGGCCCCTGTAGCAAATCCGTTTCCTGGAAGGAGTAAATCGACTCGAACTGCTCACCGGCTATTGTTACTTTTGAGTCGTAGTAAGTGGGCCAGTGGGCTACTCCCGAAAAGGCACATTTTTTAGCTGCCGAGATCGTCAACTCCATGGGGAAAGTATTGCCACTTGCTATAGATTCGAAAGTGCCGATCCATCGGCCTTTTATAGGATCCGTGTTGCACTTGGCTTCTGAGAGTTGGCTTACAAAGCAAAAGGAGAGAAGAAGGAAGACTCTGACAGACATGAAGGTTCGTTGTTTGGCAGTGAAAATAGATGATCTTCGCCGATATTCATTCAAACCCTTCGGTGAATTGAGCCAGGTGCTCGCTCAATAGCGAATTTCTGAGTTGACTTTAGGACATGACTGATCTCTATTATGCATATCGCTTTGTGAAGGCTGCGTTGTGCAGATTGTTATAGAATGACCCGTTTACTTCGCCTTGCATCCACATGATGTTAGGCGAGAACATCATCTGGATGCAATGTCCGCAGGTATCGGCGCGTATCGGATCATTTCAGTCCACTGCTCACCGGTACTTATCCAACACGAGGTCATTGAAGCCCCTTCGCGTATCGTTTGGATCCCTGTTGGCAACCTTACGCCGAAGTCGATTGATGTAGGCTGGATCAAAATTGTTTTCGATGGCCCCGTATAGGACATAGTCTCGGTACCAGATGTAGGGGTGGCCAGTGGTCAGATGATGGGGATCATCGCATATGTAGTAGTGAACATCACGTACCACCTCTTGATCCTTCCACCGGAATTGGCCTAGGTGATACCCATTGCCCAGTCCTTCGTATTCGTCCAGCACGGGTTTATGCTCCATCGGCATGCGTTGGATGACTCCTAGCACTTTGGATCCGGTGGATGGTCGAACGTTGGCCTTCGTGGATCCATCAATGCTGGTTTTGTTAAATACGAGCTCAAAGTCAGCCAGGGTGTAGTTCGCTATTTTTTCTACAGAGTACACCCTACGACGGATCCGTTCGAGCAGCAGGTTAGAGCCGTATGAAAAGACGTAAAACAAGCGTGGAATTTATGGCAGACCGGTTTGAAAAAGAAATCAGCTGGCTGATGAATTAGTAACCAAATAGTCATACAAAGTAGCGGTTCAGCGGGTCCCATAACAGCGCTCAAGGTTTGAAAGTAAGTGGAAGTGTCGTTTCGGGGACGGAGGGTGAGCTGGGGCTTACTTTTAGGATTCGTTGCTAAGCGTGTCATGCCGGTTTGGTTTCCGGGCACTTACGAAATCCCTCTTTTAGAGGAAACAATGCTATTACGGTACGGGAAATGGGTATTCACCTTGTCTTTTGCGGCCGGGATGGTACGGTTCGCCGCGCGACGGCACCCAGCGTGGCCTTCGGCGTCGGCTGGCGGGGCTGAGCCTGCCTACCCTGCCTGCCGGCAGGCAGGCGGCAAAGGCAGGGTAGAGTGGAAAGTGCGAAATAGCCGCCCAAAATAGCTTCAGATAACATAGCTTAACAGCATTGAAGGAGGAAGAGGGGGCTAGCATGTGGGCCTTCACTACGCACATAACTTAAGCCTCACGCGCCTTCCCAACCATATAGCTCCATCAGTTCCAACTTCTTGATCCTCGAGCGGATGGCTCCCAGTGTCCGGCCAAAGTGCTGCGCCATGTCTTTGATATGTACCCCGTCGCAAAACATGACCGTCAATTCTTCATCCAATGCCGGGGTCCAGGGTTTGTAGGCGTCTTTGTGCTGCGTTCGAACGCCCTCAACGGAGTAAGTCTTTTGCGGTGTGTTGGGCTTGCCTTCAATGGACACTAAGGACCCCCGCCGGTCGGGGAACTCCTCGTCTTCTATAGGAGTCTGTACCACGAAGATCTCTGGTGAAGACTGGAAGCCTGTAGGTAGCAAGCCTTCGGGGATGTCCAGCCGACTTTTCGCGCGGGTAATGGCCACGTACAAGAGATTGATCTCCTCATTCAGTTTACTTACGTTAAGTTCTTCTTCTTTCGACTCCTTTTGTAGCTTGTCCAGCTTCTCCTCGGAGATGAAATCCGCCACGAGCCGCACACAATCATATTCCATGCCCTTGCACCGGTGCACGGTGGAGAAGATCATTTCCGCTTTGGCTTTGTCATCATTGTCAACGTGCTTGTCCTTGATGGATTGGATGATCCCTGGAATCCGATTGCCATATTCCTTCACGATCTCTACCATGAGCCCCAGCTGGACATCCTCGGTTTTATCGATGTATTCCTCGAGCTCCTCAAGGTTCTTCATTTGTTGGATCAGTGGGTCCCGGATATGTCGCCTTTGATTGTTAGAGAGGCTCAAAACGTCATACAGCGATGCGCCGTCGTCCGCGTACGTGTACGAGTTGATGTTGCCCTCAAAGTAGATGCTCCCAATTTCCTTTTCTTCGGTGACCACTTCTATCGCTTTGAGCAGCAGACCCAGGTTCGTGCGGGCAATGATCGCTTTTGATTGGATGTCGCCAGCTGAGCCCTGACCTTTGATGTCAAATGGGGCGTCTGTTTTGATGATTTCTTTCCATTTCAATACCCCTTGGGCTAGATCCGCGATGTGTTGACTAAAGCGAAAGCTTGCGGAGAGGTGGTAGGTTTTGAAGCTCACTTTTTCGAGAGAATTCACCGCAAACCGCCACCCGTAGATCTGCTGGTGGGTATCGCCGACGATGACCTTGGTGGCCTCTTGGTTCAGGAACACGTCGAGCATGGCCGCGGAGGCGTCCTGCCCCTCATCGAAGAGGATATAATCATAGGTCAGTTGGGGGTTGGAGAGCTGAAATTTCTTCAGGTAGAAGTCATGGGTGATCTCGATTTCCCCTTTGTCCATTTTGGCCAGGAGTTGCCGGGTCTGTCGCTCGATGTACTCGTAGTATTGGCTGACAAAGGCCTGAGCCGTGCGATCGTTGATGGTATCCAGGTAATTCAGCTCTTGGATCCTGGATTTGTCACTGTTGCAGAAGTAGGCGACGAATTTATTGATGTGATTGGCCACCATGAAGGGCCCGTGCTTCTCTCCGGTGACACTGAGCCCTAGCAGTTGCGCAATTTCGTAGGTCTTGTAGCTGCTGGCCTTGACCTTGTAGTCGCCACCCCGCACGATGTGGCGATAAGCCAACGAATGGGCGGTTTCGACCCTTACGTTGGTCAGGCCTTTCTCAGCAAACTTTTTCGTAGCCTCAAGTTTGACCGATCGGTTAAAAGCGAGATAAAGTATCCGGCTGGACCGTGGCCTCGCCTTGGCATATTCGATGATTGTGGTGGTCTTTCCCGAGCCGGCCACGGCATTGATTTTGATGTCGCCGGAGGACTGGATGATGTTGTTTTGTTCTTGGGTTAGGTTCATAGGAAGTGTTCTACGGAGTGCCCGATAAGTTGTTTTGGTTCAATGAAATTAGGAGAATTTGTTGAGAAATGTAGGGGGATTGAGACTTTTACGTCGCATCGCTTTGTGCTGCAAGGCGGGACGGGTCTTCATCACCCCCGTTCCCCTAAAGGGGAGTATTTCGATTTGGTGCCTTGCCGGCGGAGTTACGTCCTCAAGCCGGACGGGCCTAGCCGGCCGCGCTCCTACTTTCTCCATTGATGAGAAAGTAGCGGTACGCCGCAGCGTCAAAGAATCTACCTCCAAACAAGGTCTTCCGAGAAATGTCACCGCTTAGAGGCTTATCGTTGCACTAGGGACTAGAGATAGGTCATCCCGCTACTAAAGCTTGTGGCACGACTGAGTTTGAAGGAACACTTGACGAATTAAAAACAAACATTCTGCAAACACATTAGACTCTTCGCAGGGATCGCTCCCATCTGCGTCATTCCTGTGAGCTCTTGGGGTCTCACCTTGATTCGAGGGTGGTCCGCGAGACAGGAATCTCTTTGCAGGATCGCGAAAAGATGCTCAATTGCGCAGTGTTCGAGGGGACAGACCCGGGTATACCCCTGACCCACTGACGGGAGAAGGAGTTGGTCCCGAAGGTACAAAAGCCGTCAACAGACAAAAATATCAATGTAGCAATCCCCGAATTTATTTCGGGGTCTCCTCGCAAAAGTCCGATTCCTTCCTTGTTAGGAGATCCCGGAACTCAGTCCGGGAATAACCGATATTTTTGCCCGTTAGCTTCCGGGTATGTTTAGCGGTGCCGATCTGCGACACCCCCGTCCCCTGAAGGGGAGTATTTCGATTTGGTGCCTTG
>JBCCXG010000441.1:0-5615 GCA_039191945.1 Bacteroidota bacterium | reverse complement strand
TTTTGTGAATGAGACCCGCTTCAAAAAAGCTATTTAGAGTCCTGTAGAGCGTTACCGGATCGTACCGCTTGGCAAACTGGTGCTCCAGGTCACTTTGGGATAGTGTTTTGGTTTCCAAATGGAAGAAGGCAAGCACCTCCATTCGACAATCTGTTACTCGCAGCTTGTGGGATTTTAGGATCTCCTTATATCGCTCTCGGTCCGCCATTCGTGACGTAAAGGTATAGAAATGCAACTGTCTTGCATTTGTATTTATCGGCTTTTATCTTAGATTCCATTCCGTGCTCTGTATCCTTTGGCGCCCTTGAAATGCAAATGTCGCCAGTAAACCGTTTGCATAATAAGCTCTGAAGCGACTTGGAGCGCTGCGACAAATCCACTAACTATACAGGTTGACACACAGCTCACTCATACATCAGCGGCTATGAAGACGACTTACGCATTGATAGATGACGATACTTTTTTTGCGACTTGGCTCAATGAAATTGTCCAGCGTGTAAGTCCGTTACTAACCCACATTGGCACTTTTTCTGAAACGGTAGCCGCAGCGAAGGGAATCACACGTTTGAAGCCGGACATCCTCTTTCTTGATATGCAAATCGACACTTTTGATGGCTTGGAGCTATTGGATTTGTTAGATTATCGTCCACTAACCATTGTAGTAAGCGGCAGCGATGATTATCAAGAACGCGCCAAATCCCTTGGTGTGTTAGATTATCTGACGAAGCCTGTCTCACCAGACGCATTGGAGGTCGCGGTAGGTCGGGCCCTTTGGCTGATTCGAGCTGAACACGCCCGTCAGGAGATTAAGCTGCGCCAATCGCAGTAGCTCCTCCTCTGAAGTCAAGGTGTCACCTGCGTATTTGTATGCTTTGGGGGCATGATCCCTTGTTTTTTCCCTACAGGTTTCAAGATGAGGTGAAAACGCTGTAGGTTGACTAATCTTGAGCTTGAGAATGAATCCTATGCGCAACTTCATCATCGATCACCGAATAAAACTTACGATCGTCAGCATTTGTCTGCTTTTTTCCTTGGGAGTGCTATCCCAAGAGAAAGAGGAAAAAAAGCCAGTCATACCTGCCCCTGTTTCCTTTAGTTCGACCGGGGAGGTCTCCATTGATGGAAAGCCTTTGAAATACCGGACCGTGTCTGAAGAAATTCATCTCAAGGGTAAGGATGGTGAATCAACCGCCTCCATTTGGTCCATCTCCTATTTTGCGCAGACCACGACGCAGGACAGGCCGGTGATGTTTATCTTCAACGGAGGGCCGGGCTCTGCCTCCGTATGGTTGCACATGGGCTTTTTCGGCCCAAAGGTCGTCAAGGTGCCTTCCGGGGCCGATAGAGACGACGGGGCTGCGCCCTATACTGTTACTTCCAATGAACAGTGCCTACTAGATGTGACCGACCTCGTGTTCATAGATCCTGTAGGTACGGGTTATAGTCGTGTGGTCGGTAAGGGTGAAAATAAGGACTACTGGGGCCTAATGGAAGATGCGAGATCGGTCGCAGATTTTATCCGAATATGGATCACGAAGCATAATCGATGGGCATCGCCAAAATACGTGGCTGGCGAGAGTTTTGGAACCACCCGAGCGGCCGCAGTCAGTGAAGTGCTAGAAGGTAACGGACAAAATGTAGCGTTGAATGGTATTGTGATGATCTCCCAAGCGCTCGACTATGCGGGCTCTACGTCGGTCCCTGACAACATCACCTCGTTTTTGACTTACCTTCCAAGCATGGCCGCCACTTCCTGGTATCATAAGAAGGCTGGGTCGGGCAAGACGCTGGAAGCTTTTGTAGAAGAGGCTCGCGAGTTTACCTACGAGACCTACGCACCAGCCTTGTACCGAGGTGCGCGTTTGTCTGAGGATAAAAAGGATGGAGTGGCTGATCGTTTGGCGTATTTTACGGGTTTGGACAAGTCGTATATCCTAAGGTCCGACCTTCGAGTGATGATCCCCAGGTACCAGAAAAAGCTGCTGGAGGAAGAGGGCCTAACTATTGGTCGACTCGATGGTCGCTACATGGGCCAAGAGGCCGATCAAACAGCGAATCGGCCGACCCTTGGTGATGCCTCGGGCTACCAGACTTCCGGTGCGTATACAGCAGCAATGAATCACTACCTGCTGAATGACCTCAACGTCAAAATGGATCGACCCTACTTTACGGGCGGGCAGGTCAAAGGCTGGAAATGGCGTACGGTGCCAGAGGGTGGCTACTACGAACCCTCCTATGTGAATACCGGCCGGAGCCTTGCCAATAGTATGCGCCGCAATACCGAAATGAAGGTAATGGTAGCCAGTGGGTACTATGACCTGATCACCCCCTTTTTCGATGCAGAGTATACCTTCTCACGAAATGGGATTCCTCACGATCGCATTGAATTTACTTACTATGAAGGGGGTCACATGATGTACAATCATCAGGCTTCTTTCGATCAATTGGCTAATGATATTCGGGCCTTTCTGGAGTAGGGAATAGGATCGATGAGAATGTATTGACCTTGTTCATTAGGCCAGAGGTAACCGAGGAAAAACAATTAGACATGCCAACCATAAAGCTCCTTTTCATTCTCTTGATTCTTTCAAACTATCCTGTGAAAGCACAGCACCATCCGCCGGGCAAAGCCAACGAATACATGCATCAATCGTCCGTAGATGAATTGATCAAAAGATTTGAATCCCCGGAGCGAGATGCCTATCAACATCCCAAAAAGGTAATGGACTATCTCGGTAACGTCGAAGGGATGACCATCATGGACATCGGGACGGGCTCTGGGTATTTTGCGGTACGTCTTGCTGATAAGGGGGCTGAAGTGATTGCGGCGGACGTCAACGAGGAGTTTCTCGCTCATGTGCGCAAGCGGGTACAGAACAATGACCTTCATAATATCGAGGTAAGAAAAATTCCCTATGACTCACCTGCGTTGAAGGAAGCGGAAGCGGATAAGGTGCTGATTGTAAATACCTACCACCATATCGAAGCGCGTTCCCAGTACTTTGCAAAAGTCAGAAATGGAACCAAGCCTGGCGGTGAATTGGTGGTCATTGATTTCTTCAAAATGGACACTCCGGTAGGGCCTCCGACACACCACAAAGTGTCCATGGATCAAGTGATCGCCGAATTGAAGGACGCGGGCTACCAGTTCTTTGATGTCGAAGTCAATCTCCTACCGTACCAATTCATCATCACTGCAAAGTAGAAGTTTTGAATTTATCCTAGACGAAACTCGTGCTCAATAGTCTACCATTAGCGACCTCCATACTGGGTGTCCTCTTCCTGTTCGCCCTAGTGACCATTAAGACTGGGCTCAGAAAAAATGGGCCAGCTTGGATCACCCTTATCGTGATTGTGAGCCTTGCTATCCATGCTCAGATCGACGCCTATCTCTTTTACAATGGCTGGGACGGTCCCTGGGTTGGTCTTTCGCTACTGCACGGGCACCTGATGGGTGGGTTATTCTTGCTCTTTGCATACTTCCTTTTTCAGATTCAGATCAATATCAGGGGGTGGACCGCCTTGCTTCTGGGATACACCGTGCTCAGGTTGATCCTTTTTGTTCCCGAGGATGCCGGCGCGTATGGAAACTATGGAGGAGATATCGATTGGATAGATCTTGGTATAGTAGTGGACTATTTCCTGTCGAATGGTCTGAACATTGCAGCATTGGTCATCGCCTGGCGAAAAGTCGGCCAGGTTAATTTCACCGTGCCTTTGGACAAAAACGAAACCGTCTACTATCAATGGCTCAAGTATCTTCTCGTTTTTCAGATCACGCTATACGTCACATTATCCATTTTGACTTTGATCTCCTTTTTCTACGCTGACGAGTGGCTTTTTTTCTGGAAGATTGAGTCGATGCTTTCGGGTTTCTTCTTTTTGGTCATGGCCTACTTCGCGATCCGCTTTCCGCTCTTTGCCATCGATGGGGACTTTCGAGCCCTGAGTAATGGCGAGAAAAAATATGCCAAGTCTTCACTGACGGCCGAGCGTGCCCGATCCTTGTGGGAAGAGATGAATAGTTTGATGCAGGACAAGAGATTATTTCGCGATCCTGAGTACCGTTTGTCTGATCTGGCTGGAGAAATGGACCAATCGGTTCATCATGTTTCTCAAGCGATCAATCAGGAGCAGGGGGGGAGTTTCTCGGATTTCCTCAATCGATATCGAGTTCAAGAGGCTGAATCCTTACTTAAGTCTTCTAGAGCCGAGCAAGTGACCATTCTCGCCATTGCTTACGAATCGGGCTTCAATAGCAAAACAACCTTTTACAACGCTTTCAAGAAGCTTACAGGCAGTACGCCAACCCAGTACCTCCGAGCACACAGGTCATAAGGCCCCCGAGGAATCGGGACGCTTTTTCCTCGTTTCCATTTGTCCCGAATCATAGGGAGGGAAGATTTCATCCCATTGTCCGTCGAAGTTTGTCTCAGATTTCTTAGTCAAAAACGATTCACAACAGATGGAACAATTAGTAGCAAAAGCCGAGGAAAATATCGGCTGGTTCATTTTCGGCTTTTTCGTCTTTTCGATGGGACTCGCAATCGTAGAGTTCTTTTGGGAGTGGCATCAAAAGAAACTGACCAAATGGCGTTTGAAGGAGATGTTAGCCAGTTTTATGGTCTTCATTCCCGCACAATTGACCGAGAAAGTGGGAGGGTTGTTCTTCGCAGGTGCGCTGTTTTTTGTCCATGATTTGATCCCGTGGCAGTTACCAGTGAACCCAGCGACCACCATCCTCGCGATCATTGTAGTGGATTTCCTCTACTACTGGGAGCACAGATGGGAGCACGAGATTCGGCTACTTTGGACATATCATTCCATTCATCATAGTTCGCCCATATACAATTATACGACGGCAATGCGCGTGTCATTCATGGACAGCTTTGTCTCCTGGATCTTTTATGTCCCGGCTGTTCTTTTAGGGTTTCACCCGGTTTTGGTGGTGCTCGCGCTCGCTTTCATCTTAGGCTACCAGTTTTGGATCCATACGGAGCTGATAAGGAACATGGGCTGGTTCGAGTGGCTATTTAATAGCCCGTCGCATCATCGAGTTCACCATGGATCTGATGACGAATACTTGGACAAAAATTACGGTGGTTTACTCATCATTTGGGACCGTATGTTCGGTACTTTCCAAAAGGAGGAGTTTCAAGCCACCTACGGTCTCACAAAGCAGATCAATACCATCAATCCACTGAGGGTACACTTTGGGGAGCACCTGAGTATCCTGAAGGACTTGCGACGTGCTCGAAGCTGGAAGGAGGCCATCAAATACATATTTGGCAAGCCAGGCTGGCAGCCAGAAACACAAAAGATAAAATCTTGAGCATCTCGAACATCATAGGCCGCCAAAGGTGGCCTTTTCTGATCACACTGGTGATGGTACTACTGGAGGCGGGACTTTTCGTGCTTTTCCCGCTGCTGATAGGGCGCGCGATAGATGAGACCATTGCGGGAAGCTATAGTGGCGCCATAGCGTTGGGCCTGCTCGGACTTGTTACACTTTTGGTAGGGGCCTTCCGGAGGTTTTACGATTCCCGGGTCTATGCAAAACTATATCGCCGCTTGGGGGGTGATCTGGCAAGTCAAAAAGAAGGCACAGTGACAGC
>JBCCXG010000440.1:0-5636 GCA_039191945.1 Bacteroidota bacterium | reverse complement strand
GTGTCTTTTGAAAACGATTGCGAAAATAGATAGCGATTGTATTCATCAGCAACAACATCACCATCAGCACAATGATCCCTGATGCCGCAATCTGATGAAACTCTGCCTGCGGACGGCCAACCCAGTTATAGATTTGGGGGGGGTGGGCGACGCCCAAGAACAAACGGCTCAGGTGAAGACAGGGTCGCTAATGGCCTGGTCTCAGGGGTGCTGACATCTTCAACACCATTGATGTAGATTCTCTTCCGAGTACCATCCAATACAAGCGCCACGTGGTACCAGGTGGATCCATTCATCGTCAATGTAGTGTTTGAGAAGAGATAGGAGACGTTGTTGTCGTTGTGGGTGACTTCAAACAGCATCCTGTCAGTGTCGCTGATGAATAAACCATAATTGGTGATCGGAGAGGCCACGTCCATATGTCGCGTAATGATTCGGTCCCAGTCTTGATGGTCCGTGATATTCATCCAAAAAGAAACCGTCAAGTTGGACAAGTTGAAGTCAGCGCTACTCGGCGTCTCCAGCCAATCCTCATCGTCTTCATCAAGGAAATCCCCGTTGCCCACACGGCCCGCAGCACTTACCGCGCCATTATTGGTCATGTTGTTTCCATTCCCTGAGACATCATCGTAGGTTCCGCCTAGGTGCCATACCCCAACAAAGTCTGTATCCCAAACCTGATCTCTGTCGGTATCGGGATCTGTTGCCGACGCATTGCCAAAGTACATGTAGATCGTTTCGTCAGTGGCCGCCGCCATGTTGTCCACCTTGACCCAAGCGACCAAAGCGCCAGTTCCTGAATTATAACTCTCCAGATCATGGTCAAGCAGTGTGGTGCCATCATCCCCCGTGAATACGATGTCGTGTCCCGAGGCCAGGGCATTGTCTCGAAGATCCGTGTCCGTTCGCTGAATCAATACCGGAAAATCTGAGACCGCCCCAGCGATCTGGGCACCATCCAGTACGATCTCCTTGCGATGATCATATCCGGTGAGCCACTGAGCTTTACTCGAAAAAGCAAATAGTGTTAAAAAGGAAGTAAGAAGGAAAACTGCACGCAGGATGCGCTTCCAGTTCATGCTTGGCTGAATTATGGCGGTCATTTCTTGATTTGTCTATGCTCTTAGCGTCCAACTTACAAGATGCAACGATATCAGAAGCCATTCAACCAACCCTGTGCGATCCTGGCAATCTGTGCGGTCGACGGGAATTTTTTGATAAGAACAATAACGTATCGTGTATGTGCTATATTGCTCCAAAGCCCCTCAGCCGGACCAGATTTTAGCCCGTATCGTCAGAGTAGCCGTTATCGGACCCATAGTCGTTGCACCAACTCTTGCCCGTTATTGAGCGCCTTTAGGAGGTACAGGCCGGGCTCCAGGACCACGCCTGTGAATCCTTGACCTTGATACACTCCACTGCCATCCAGTTGAACAGTTTGTGACGTTATCATGGCGCCGTTTAAGTCATAGAGTGCGATATCTACTTGAGTATTAGGTACGAGACCTTGCAGGTTCCATTGGAAGTTAATCCCATCGTTGGCATTAGGAAAAACAACCATCTCTGGCGTCCTCTCCACACCGTCGAATACGAATTCGATAGGAGAATAGGCAAAGGAACCATCAAAGTCCGTTGGCTTCAAGCGGTAATAGGAGCCCCCGGCCAGAGGTCGTGAATCGATGTATTCGTAATCTACTCGCTCCTCACTGTCTCCTTGACCCGGCACCCGGGCGATCACCTCAAATTCCTTGCTATTCACTCCCCGCTCGATACTAAAGAAATCGTTGTTCATCTCTGTGGAAGTGGCCCACCGCAGTTGTACGTCCCGACCCTGATGCTCGGCGCTGAAGAAAATCAACTCAATAGGCAGTGCAACTTCGTTCGAAGCCGCCCCGACGGGAGAAAAACTAGATACGTTACTCGCCGAGACACCAAACCGCCCCGATGGCAAACCACCGACCGGGTCTGATGCGAAGGGCTCCCAACTGCTCAATGTTGTGTTGTAATGGGTGATACGTGCGTTATTGGCATCGAAGCCAGTGGCCTGGTCCACACTTCTCCACTGGAGCGTGACGGTCACATTGGAGCCTCCATCAGTGTCCTCGTCTATCAGCCATGTTTTATTTACTACTCCGTCGACAAAAGGCGCGCCGGTGTACCCGTCTTCATACAAGCCATCTATGACGCGAATACAGAAATCATCAGCAGACCCTGAGTTTCTCAAAATTACTGGTGAATAACTGTTGTGATCGACGCCAATTGGAAACAGTACATCGGTATTGGGCACATTCTGATTGAGGCAATGGTCCGAAGGCGTGATCACAAACGACGCGGAAGCTGCGGCTGGACTATTGCTCAAAGTAAGGTCCCCATCCGTCAGGGCGACGAAACCATCGACGAGGGTAAGCTGCCCTATTACACTTACATTGTTAAGCAGATGCAACACGGCGTTATTGGTTTTGTCGATGATGAGATTCTGAGTGACCAGGGTCGTTCCACTGATTGCCTGGTCTTCGTCTCCTACGAAGCTGAGGCTACCAGAAGATGCGGTAAGCGTCCCCACTCGGGTTAAGTCTCCAGACATCGAAAGCGTATTAGAACCAAGGGATAGCGAAGCCCCGGATTCGATGAAGAGATCACCTAAAGAAGCATCCGTATCGAGTATTGGGTCAGTTCCCGTTGCGGGTATTCTTACGAATTCCGTAGCAGTCGGGACTCGGCAACCTAACCAGTTGTTTGGCTCACTCCAGACCGTGCTTTGTGAGCCATCCCATCGCAACTCAACCTCCTGATCATCGACATTGATGAATGCTTGGGACTGGCGTTGGTTGTTGTATTCCGTTCGAATCCAATCACCCGTCAAAGCCGTATTCATGATTCGTACCTCGTCCATTGCGCCACCCCATCGAGGGGCTGATCCATCATCTGCCGCTCCAAGGGCACTGCTACGTGAATTGGTATTTTCAGTGGTGGTTTGTGTCCAACCAATGGCGCCACTGATGCTCGTTGTCGCTACATTGTCTCCATTAATATACAAAGTTGCTGTTTCGCTGAGATAATCTATTTCAGCGTACACATGATGCCATTGATCTACTCGGTCCATCGCGGATGCTGTAGTAGCAACTTCCGCGAAAATTTCAGACCCGTCTCCGTCGTCTGCCCTTGCTACCAACTTGAACCTCGGTGGATCGGTATCGTCGTTGTTGTATTCCAGCGCAAAGCGAGACGTCTGCGTGGCGCCACCACCGCCGCCTATGGAGATACTCAATAGGTTTTGATCGGTATCGATCCTGTCGGGCCTGACCCACATTGACGTTGACACAACCTGTTGGTTATTGATCAAAGCAATGTTATCGGCAAACGTCATGCGGTCACTACCTCCAAAGTCGCGCGCTGCACCCAAAGGTCCTTCCTGCACATCAGTCCCCGTGTTCGTCAAGTTAAAGCCATTTCCTGAAACATCGAATTGATCTGTCGCGTCTTCCATGTGGTGGATACTTCGGTAACGACCGGGGTCTGACCAGATGGCCGTGGTGCTGGGATCCGCCAAACCTGTACAGTTCCCATAATACAGGTAAAGTTCCGTATCTGCAGTAGGAGAAAGTGAGGGAATCTCTACCCATGCTCGGATCGAGCCTACTGCCGCGTCATATTCCTGTCGCTCATATCTCAGCACCGTTCCATCCACCAAGGTGAAGAGCAAGTCGTAGCCACTGTCTTCATATACGTTGCCACCATTGCTTCGGGACTTGAGGTTATCGTCGGTAATCTCTATGAAAGTAAGGAAATTGACGAGATTGCTCGAGCCACTCACGAGATTCGAGCGAATGGTCACGGCTTTTCTGTAGCTATAATCTGCTATGAACGCGCGCCTGGCTGAAACGACTAGCGCCTCTGAAAAAGCATCACAAGTCCCATTATTCAGGCGCACCCTGAAGTAAGTATCGGCAGACAAAGCAGGCGATGTGATGGTTGCCGTGGTGGCACTGGCAACGTCACTAAAGGAGGTGCCATCGGTCGATGACTCCCACTGAAGTGCAATGACATCGGCGTCGTAGCCTGCAATCGATAAGCTCACCGTCTCCCCTGAGGTAACGGTACTGCGACTGGAAGCCAGTGTACCCGTGGGAGATATCTCGCAATCGGTCTCTTCAGGGCCAAAAGTGAGCAAGTCCGACCCCACTCTTTGATTATTATATTCCGTGGTAATCCATCCGGCCGATCGCTGATCACCGTGGATTTTCACCTCGTCGATCATGCCATCCCAGTCTCCTTGGAAACTACCTCCGATATGTATGGCATCTTGAGCCCTCAAAAATCTGGAGTTTAAGCCTCCTTCTGTGGCTGAATTTACCTGCAACCGTCCATCAATGTGCAGTGTAGGATACGCCGCTGGCGACCAGGTCATGGCGACATGCGTCCAGTTGGTCGAGGCGGTTCCCTCTTCACCTTCCGCTTCAGATTCGCCGCTGCTGCTTCTCGATACTTTCCCCTTATAGGTCTGGTCTGCATTGCCAAACTCGCCATTCTCATCATACCACATGGCAGTGGCATTTTCTACAGTATACCGACTAGATAAGATACCCATGTCACCGGCCAGGACATCGGGCTGCACCCAAGCAGAAACCGTGATCGTCAGTTGGTTCGCGAGGTAGTTTTGAGCCGTAGATTCTTCCAGGAAATCACCAGCACCATCAAAAGTCGCAGCGCCCCCGATGATCCCTGTGTCATTGGTTGTGACACCGCCTCCCGATGAGGTAAGATGGTGGTTATTTCCAGAAGCGTCATTAGCATCTGCCAGGTGCCAAACACTGAGATAGGTATCATCCCAGACACCGGAAGGCACTTCAGTCGCTGCGCTGACGCTGGCATTTCCATAATACATGAAGATGTCCCGGGTGGTTTGATCCGTGAGGTCGACCCCAACCCAAGCCACCAGCTCTCCGGTGGCACTGACGTATTTTTCAACATCGTGCAACAATGGGGTCTGCCCATCGGACTCTGTGAAGATGATATCGTATCCATTGATATTTTGTACATCTCCCGAACTCCCCGTGTGTGCAAGGTCAGCGTCACTGGCAATCCTGACCAGCAGCGGAAAGTTTGAGTGGTCTCCCACGACCTGGGATCCGTCGATTGTGATCCGCTTTCTGAAGGCAAAATTCTCCGCGCCATTGACGGCCACTGCAACTGACTCAGTGGCTACAGTACAGGTTGCCGTCTGCTGTACGCGATAAAAAGTCGTTTGAGATAAGGCAGCGGTTGTATAGCTGTCGGTTGTAGCACCGCCAATATCGGACCAGCTCACGTTATCTGTAGACTGCTGCCATTGGATAGCTACACCGTTTTCGTAGTCCGACAGATTCAAAGTAGTGGACCCACCAACCGCCAACGCATTATCTAGTGCGTTAACCGTCCCCAATTGGATGGGACACAATTCTTCTTCTCCCACGGTGGTAAAGCTCGCGGGATCACTTTGATTGAAATATTCGGTGCGGATCCAGTTGCTCGATCGGGCAATGGTAGAAAGCTTCAATTCGTCCATCGCCCCCACGAAGTCCTCTGGCGTGGTCCCATCATCATTGCGCCCGATGTAAGTGGTAATAGACCCGGGCACATTGACAGGACCGGTGAAT
>JBCCXG010000439.1:0-5645 GCA_039191945.1 Bacteroidota bacterium | reverse complement strand
TTACTCCAGGGGTGAGTTGTTACACATCAGTACCGACTCACTCACTACGGCCGGGACAATCATACTCCTGACGGGTGCGGGAGGAGCGTTCAAACAATTGCTCATTGACACGGGTGCCGGGGAGACCATTGCCAATGCGGTGAAAGCCGGAGGTATGTCGCCATTGGTTTTTGCTTTTTTGCTGGCACTGATCGTCCGGGTGCTGCAAGGGTCGGCGACGGTAGCCATGATCACGGGCGCAGGTTTGGTGGCCCCAGTCCTGGATCCCGAAATGAGCCCCATTCAGTTGGCATTGATTGTCATCGCCATTGCCTCGGGAGCAACGGCATTGTCGCACGTAAATGACAGCGGCTTTTGGCTGGTCAATCGGTATTTGGGCCTTACGGAAAAGCAGACGCTACAGTCGTGGACCTTACTCACGACTGTAGTCGGCGGGTGTGGCCTCTTGTTTTGTTTGGTCGTGTGGTGGTTTGTTTGAGCGGGTGGTCACGGACGTGCGTCATTCCTCACCCTCTTTATCTCCCTCAAGGGCCCCGCAAGGGAGAGACTCTGAGTAGTACCATGAACCATCAAACCTCGTCCTTCGAAATCCATTTTGCGATTTGGGGTGGCTTATAGTCCTTCATTTGCTGGAGCAAGTCCTGGCAGCTGATTGAATCCAATAGCATCTCCCGGTTGCTCCTTTTCAAGAAGCCTTTTTGCACGGTCTCGTCCAGAAAGGTGAGCAATGAATCGTAGAAGCCGTTTACGTTGAAAACACCCGTCGGCTTACTATGCAGCCCCAGCTGCCCCCAGGTGATGAATTCGAAGACTTCCTCCAGCGTCCCGTATCCTCCCGGAAGCGCAATCACCCCCTGGCACAGATCATGCATTTTTAGTTTACGGTCATGCATAGAATCAACAAGAATCAATTCGGTAAGCGCCTCATGGGCGATTTCTTTGCTGCTCAGAAAGTGCGGCAAAACACCGACTACCTCTCCACCTTCCTCGAGCGCCGCATTGGCAACAGTGCCCATCAGTCCAACTTTGGCTCCACCATAAACCAGTTTGATTTTCTCTCTGGCCAGGAGTTGGCCTAGTTCGACGGCAGTTTCCTCAAAAACGCTATCATTTCCAGGGCTGGAACCACAAAAAACAGCTATGGCATTCATTGGATGAAAATAGAAAGTTTCGGACTAAAGCTTTTGGAGTTTGGCATTCCTGAATCGGATTACACCCTTACCGAGGGCTTGCAATCCCACATGACCTTGGGCGATCTGGTCATCGGTGAGCTCTGCCGTCTGTACTCCATTGAGCCAAACCCTTATGTTGCTGCCCTCCGCCCGGACCCTGTACTGGTTCCACTGCCCAATGGTGCTCACCGTTGCCGCCGGCCCGGCGCGATTAACAATCGATCCCGATCGATTTTGGGGCATGGGATGATAATCTGATATGTTTAGTTCGTAGCAAGACGTGTCTGAGATCATTTGTCCCTTGCACCGCAGGAAAACACCCGAGTTGATGGTACTGTCGGGAAAGAACTCAACGGTCAATTCAAAGTTGTCGAAGACCGTTTTGGTGATCGCGAAGCTTGCTCCCGAGTCAATTTCTGCGATCAGTTCACTCCCCGAAAAAGACCAATCCGCGTCTCCCGCAGAGGTCCAATCTGGGTCGCCTTCTTCAAAAAGAACCACCGGACCAGCAGGGGAGTCGCAAGCAATGAGAATAACGGAAATCAGGACAAAGAATCCAACGGAAAAAATCGAATGTTTCATGGTTTGGGAATGTCTAGCCGGAAGATACCAAGGCCACACGAATTTTTCACCCTAAAGACCTAGCCAATCGGAACAATGACCGACACATGCCGGTTTCTCTGAAAAAGCAGAAAACATGGGTCTTTTCAAGAAGAAATCGCAAAAGGAGAAGTTGCAAGCAAAGTACAAAAAGCTCATGGAGGAGTCCTACAAGCTATCCCATAGCAACCGACAGGCAAGTGACGACAAAGCAGCAGAGGCAGACGCGGTGCTGAAAGAGATGGAGGCCTTGCCCGACTAAAACAGGAAGATACAAGGGCAGCTAGGACCCGTGCCCGTGCGGTATCGAAGGAAGAAAGACTGTCTTTCAGAGAGGTAACATTTGGAGGCCTAATGCAGGAAAAGGTGATGATAGACAAAAATATCATTTTCTGTAATCCCCGGATTTATTCCGGGGTCCCATCAAAAAAAGAAGATTCGACTTGAAAGTTGGGAGATCCAGGAACAGGTGCGACCGGCCAGGTCCGGGAATTACCAGATATTTTTGATATGTCATCAATAGCGTCACAGCTTCTCTTAGGTAGGCCACTTGGCGACAAAGTTTTCGACACCTGTAGTAAAGACAACTTCCGGCACTTGCTGACTTGACGCGAACTATTCCAGCTCAGCAGGAATAGCTGAGGTATTTGTACAGCCAGTTGTCACCAGAAGCCTTCATTGGTACATTGAAGTACTTTTTTGGCTTTCTGAGACATCTATGAGAACGCAGCTGACAGCTTTGATCCTGGTCTTCGCCATGGTAGCGGAAGCGCAAGACTTTCGAAATTTTCGTGCCCTTGGTTTGGTCGATGGTATGACTTCCAATACCGTCAACGCAATCCTACAAGATTCAGACGGCTATCTCTGGATCGGTACAGAAGATGGTCTCAACAGGTATGACGCCTCGTCCTTCATTCCTTACCGCAAGGGCGAAGACTCCCTTACTATCCACAGCAACACAGTCTTGGCCGTTTTCGAAGACGAAGATCAGACCGTGTGGGTCGGGACCAACGCAGGTGTAGCTTATTACAATAAAGCAGTTGGTACCTTCAACAGGCTCGCTGGAACTGAAAATACCTCGGTGCGAGACTTCGTGCAGGCCGCAAAAGACAGACTTTGGCTGGCTACCGAGAACAAAGGCGTACTTGAGCTGGATTTGCTGACACGGAAGCTACGCCCCATTCTTTCGAACGCAATGGGCGAAGTGGCCACCTGGTCGCTAGACCGGGACAGTAAGGGGTACTTATGGATAGGAACAGTGGGGCAGGGTCTCTTTCGCTCATCTCCTGATGGGGCACAGGTCGAGCACATCATTCAACAAGGCGCCGTACGGGACATCTATTCCACGGCAAACATAACCTACGTAGGGACTGAAGAATATGGCTTAAGAGCCTTTGACGGGCTGGGGTACGACATAGAACTACCTGCGTCCTTGTCATCGATCCGCGTCTGGTCCATTGGCCACAATAACGAGGAGGTATGGGTGGGAACAGATGGCAATGGTCTGTACGTCCTCCACCCGGACGGGAAAGTAGAAAACCATGTCTCCAACAATCAAAAACCTTCCAGCTTGAGCGTGAATGTGATCCGAGCCATTACCAATGATCGAGATGGAGGCATGTGGTTGGGAACTTACTTGGGTGGAGTCAATTATTTCCATCCTGAAAATAGTGTATTCGGTCACTACGAAAACGATCTCCACGATGAGCGCACGCTGTCTCACAATATTGTCTTATCCTTCGAGGAAAACCATCGCGGCCTTTGGGTCGGAACAGACGGAGGAGGAGTCAATTGCTTTGATGGCCAGAAGTTTCGCAGGTACACGGCTGACAGTCACGACCTATCTGGCAACGTGATATTGTGCCTTCAAGATAGCAAAGAGGGTCTGTGGATGGGCACCTATCAAGGAGGGCTCAACCTCTATCGTAATGGGACCTTTACCTCCTTTCAAAATGACCCTAACGATCCTACAAGTCTATCCAACAATTCCGTTTGGGCCCTAGAGGTAGACCGCCAAGGACGGCTTTGGGTAGGAACGAACGGGGGTGATCTAGACGTGTACGATGAGGCCACCGGGACCTTTGAGCATCACAAAGTCGACACGGACGACCCGACAAAGCTGCAAAGCAACAATATCAGGGCACTCTTTCGCGATGCAGAAGACTACATGTGGGTGGGTACTTTTCAGGGCTTGCATCGGTATGATCATACTCAGGGGACCTTTAGCAACTATCGTGCGAAGTCCGGCGCTACCGATATGGTCATGTCGATCGCTCAAGACCGTGAGGGCATGCTCTGGATTGGTACGTACGGAGGTGGCTTTGCCCGATTCGATCCTAGCACTGAGGAGTTTAGAACTTTTGGCGAAGACGAGGGACTAAGTAGCAACATTGTATTTGGCGTGGTTGTAGATGACACGACAGGATACATCTGGCTAAGTACCAGCAAAGGCCTGGCTCGTTTCGATCCCGAACAGGGGCAATTGGTCAACTACAGTATACTCACGGGCCTCCAAAATGACGCCTACAACGTAGGGGCCTATTTCCAAAGTGAGGATGGTCACCTGTACTTTGGCGGAAATAAGGGTTTCACCGCTTTTGAACCCAGTAGCATCAGCACCAGCGAAGACCGTCCTGCCGTTGTCATCACCGACATGCAGGTGAATAATAAGCCCGTCACCGTAGGGGCGGAGGACTCCCCACTGAAAAAGCACATATCTCAAACTCACGAAGTACAGCTGCGACATGATCAGAACATTCTCGATCTAGGCTTCAGCGCCTTGAGCTACATCAGCCCGGCTAATATTGAGTATGCATATCGCATGCGTGACTTTGAGGAGGATTGGAATGAAGTAGGGAACCGAAGACATGCCATTTACACCAATCTCGACCCCGGCAGCTACACTTTTGAGGTCAAAGCCACGAACCATGATGGCGTCTGGAATCACGATGCCACTGCCTTACAGATAAGCATTCTACCACCTTGGTGGGCTACCTGGTGGTTTCGCCTCCTGTCGATACTGACACTGGTCGGCGGGGCTACGGTGGCGATACGTCAACGTGCCCGTGCCACGCGCCGAAGAGAGGCGGTGCTGAGAGAAAGAGTTCAGGAAGCCACTTCTGAAGTCAAAATGCAAAATGCGGCGTTGAACACCCAGCAGGAGCACCTGCGGTCAGCATTAAACGAAACGACTTTTGCCGTCCAGCAGGTGTTGGAGCATGGTAACTTCTCCGCGCGAATTGACACGTCCCAAAAACGCGGAGAATGGCTAGAACTAGCTCAGCGCATGAATGAGCTTTTTGAAACGGTGCAGGCACCCATCGGTGAGCTGAATCATATTGCCGGGCAAATAGCAGAGGGAGACTGGACCGCGCGCTACACCCGACAAGCGAAGGGGGACATCCTCAAGCTGTCTCACAATCTCAATACTGCTTTAGATGCTCAGGTGGCGCTGATGTTAGACATTGTCCAAGAAATAACCATCATCAGCGCGGTGACTTCCGAAATGCTCGACACTACCAAAGAAATGAACGTGGGTACAGAGGAGATCTCTTCCTCCATCTCGGAGATGAGCCACGGTGCCGCCACGCAGCTCAGTAATATCGACCAGTCGTCTAATAAATTGGAAGGTATCCTCACCACCTCTAATAAAATTGGCGGCCAGGCGGCGGCCATCCAGGCTATTGCAGATCAGGGTAATCAGAAAAGTACTGATGGGGAGCAGCAGGTGCAGGACCTTGACAAAGACATCTTGGCAACCCTCCGATTGTCAAAAGCAAGCCATGAAGCGATATCGGCTCTGAGCCAGCGATCTGAGAGCATATCGGGTGTCATTCGCTTCATCAAGGAGATCGCCGCACAGACGAATCTTTT
>JBCCXG010000438.1:0-5651 GCA_039191945.1 Bacteroidota bacterium | reverse complement strand
GTTTTTGAGGCCATATACGACAGGGTAGCTAGTTTTCAAAAGGGTAAATCGTTCCATCCCCATCGGTAAAGTTGAAGTGGATGACCGAGGGCCACTGAGGCACCATCATTTGCTGGTCCCAGGACTCGTAGGCCGCCATCAATGCCTGCGTAATCTCCCGACTACTTTGGAATTTGTTTTGTCGCTCGTAAGGATCTATTCCCAATTCAAAAAGCAGCGTGTCCCGTTGCGTCCAGGAGTTCCAGGTCATTTTATGGTCCAGGCTCCGGATCCCATAATTGTAGCCTTTCCTGAAATAGATATAATCGTGGGCCGGCTCCCCTTGCTGCACGAAAGTGGTCAAGTCCGCGCCATCATAAATCCTATCTGATGGCAAGTCGATGTCCGTCATCGCCAGGGTAGTGACCAAGAGATCGGTAGCGCTGGTCGGAAAGTTGTATTCAGTGTCGCCAGGTAATCCTGGACCACTCATGATCATCGGGACTTTGACGCCCCCCTCGAAGTTGGTGATCTTGCCCCCTTTCAGGCCCTGATTGTCCGTAGCAAAAGTATAAGCAGCTCCGCCATTGTCGCTGACAAAGCCAATGATCGTATGCTCCAGCAGACCCTTTGCCTCCAGGTGATCCAAGAGGCGGCCTATTTCATCATCCAGGCATTTGATCATCGCATAGTATACCTGCTTCACGATGTCCTCCTCATCACTATACTTCTCCATGTAGGCACTCGGTGCTTGAAAAGGCGTATGTGGCGCATTGTAAGAGGCGAAAAGAAAGAAAGGCTGATCCTTTCCCGCTGACTCTACGAATGCAATAGACTCGTCGGTAATCGCGGTAGTCAAATACCTCTCTTCTGTGATGATCTTCCCATTGCGCTGAATCGCTTGGCGACCGTTTCTCTGGCCACTCCAGATGTAGTCGTCCGTCCAGTCCTTGTCGTTGTGCACATCGACGATGCCATCGGTCCCCTCCGGGCTATAAAGCGAATGAGAGGAGTAGAACCCGTAGAACTCATCGAAACCAAAATCAGTGGGTGCGTTGTCCTGGCTCTTGGTCACGTGCCACTTACCCGTCAAACCAGTCCGGTATCCATGCTTCCGGAAGATCTCCGCCGCTGTGACCTCCGACCTCGGCAAACCCATTTGCTCCATGAAGTCGGCAGATGGCACCTCAGTCTTGTATTGAGGATCCCACGGACGACTATCGATGATGTATTTGAAGCCATAGTACTCCATGCGATTGCGCAAGTATCGGTCGTGCAGCTGGTGCTCGAAGCCAAAGCGCTGATTGTACCTTCCCGTCAGCACAGAGGCTCTTGAGGGACTGCACAAAGGAGAGGTGACGTATGCGTTGGTGAACTTCACGCCACCTTCGGCAATCCTTCGAATATTTGGGGTCTCTACATATCCCTCTGCGCTGTACAGATCCGTATCATAGTAGCCCAGATCATCAGCCATAATCCAAAGTACATTGGGTCTGCGCATGGTGTCTGAAAGCTGCGGGACTTCCCTGCCTAAATACGCCGCTTTCGTTTCTAATAGCTTCGCGTTTTCGACTATCTTGAACTCATCTGATTGAAGGGGATAGAACAGGTAGGCTGCAAGGGGAAGAAGTAGGACTAGGGCAAGCAGCAAAATTCTCATGAATGTCTTGGGATTAAGGATGGTCCTATTTCAGACGATCGGACGTGAAAATAATGAACTGTGGGAATACAAGAGAACGACCTGGAATGGAAGTAATGGAAAAAGAACAGAAAGTTCATCACACCTTTTGCAGAATCTGCGAAGCCCTCTGTGGCTTGAAGGTGACCACCGAAGGCAACCAAGTGGTGAAAATCGAGCCCGATGCACAGCACGTAGCCACGGACGGCTTTAGTTGCGTCAAGGGACTCAAGCAGCACGATATGTACAGCTCTCCTGACCGCTTGAAGTATCCACTCAAGCGAATGGAAGACGGCTCTTACGACCGTGTTTCGTGGGAGCAGGCCTTGCGAGAAATTGGCGCTAAGGTCAAGCAGATTCGCACAGAGGATGGTCCTGACAGCATTGCCATGTACGTGGGGACCGCTGCGGGTTTCAGTGTACTACACCCTGTCTTTGCCCAAGGATTTATGACGGGATTGGGATCGAAGTCCATGTACAGCTCCTCGACACAAGACTGTGCCAATAAATTCGCCGTGAGTCGGCACATCTACGGTTTCCCGTTTACGCTGCCCTTCCCCGACCTCGATCACACCCAATGTCTGATCATCGTGGGTGCCAATCCGGTGATATCGAAGTGGTCGTTTCTACAAGTGCCCAACCCGCAAAAGAAACTCAAGCAACTGGTCGATCGCGGTGGCCAGCTGATCGTGGTCGATCCGCGCCGGACGGAAACAGCCATGACTGGGGGGTCGCACGTTTTCATTCGTCCAGGTACCGATGTCTTTTTCTACCTGTCCTTCTTATGCGAAGTCGAAGCCCAAAACGGCCTTGATCAAGACCTCATCGAACCGCATACGGAGGGAATCGACGAGGTACTGGGTCTGGCCAGGCAATGGCCTGCTGATCGCACGGCACCCGTCACAGGTATATCAGGGGATGGGCTCAAGGATATGGTGGCCACCTACCTAGCCGCTGATGGCGCCGCTCTGTATTGCTCTACGGGAGTAAACATGGGCGGAAATGGTGCGCTGGCTTACTGGATACAGGAAGTGATCAACGCGGTCACGGGCAACCTGGACCGTAAAGGGGGTACCCTGGTGGGTAAGGGGGTCATGGATTTCATCAAGTTTGGCGTAAAAAATGGGCTGCTGATGAGGGAGGATCGGTCTCGACTCGGTGACTTTGGGTCCGTCAACGACGGGTTCCCCGGAGGATTACTGGCGGACGAGATTTTGACCCCCGGAGACCGGCAGGTAAAGGCGCTTTTCGTGACAGGAGGCAATCCGCTCATTACGATGCCCAACTCCAATAAGTTGAGGAAGGCGTTTCAGGAATTGGAGCTGCTGGTGACGTTGGATATCTACCAAAACGAGACAGGATCTGAAGCACACTACATCCTACCGTGCACGGATCCGCTCCAGCGGCCAGACTTACCCTTCATCTTCCCATTGATGCTTGGGTTGCAACAAAAACCGTATCTGCAAGCCACGAAAGCCCTCGTCGAGCGAGAAGGCGAGCAAAGGGACGAGGCCTCGATCTACATGGCTTTGGCCAAGGCCTCTGGCATCAATCTATTCGACTCAAAGCCGGGCCAGCTATTTTTTGAGGCCATCCAAGGCTATCATACCTGGCGCCGTAAGCTCAGCTTCCCAACCCTACCACAGGAAGGTATTCTGAACGGCTTGCTCCGCTTGACCAGACAACGGTCCTTTCGCCAGCTACTGAGGCACAAACACGGACTTCTACGAGAGGGGCATGCGGTGGGAGGCTTTTTGGGCCAGCGCGTGCTCACTCCCACGCGAAAGGTGCAGCTGGCACCTTCAGAGCTGACCCAACACGCTCGCAAGTTGAGTGAAGACTTTGAGGCCGAGCGGCAGCTGAAAGATCATTTCAAGCTGATCACCAAACGAGCTGTGACCACCCATAATAGTTGGACGCACAACATCGACCGCATGACCTCCCATGGGCGGCATACCAACTATGCTTATCTCAATCCTCAAGACATGGAGGCATTAGGACTGAATGAACTCGACCTGGTCGACATCACCTCAGAGACCTCCTCGATTCGTATCCGAGTCAAGCCACTAGATACGCTCATGACCAAGACGGTTGCCGTACCCCATGGCTGGGGACATCAGCATGCGAAGGGTCTGACCCACGCCAATAAAACCGAGGGCGTCAATGTCAATATTCTCGCAGCAGATGGCACTGAAAAACTGGACCGCATCTCTGGTATGGCACACCTCACCGGCATTATCGTAGACATTCAATCCACGAAAGAGTCCTTACAACCCACGTGGTCGGGTCAATAAATGAAGTGAAATGGCACACGGAAGGTTTGACAATCCCATCGTCGCAGCACTGGCAGGAGTCAAAGATTTCTTTGGCAAGCAGGACCTCGCCGACCGACTGAGCGACGATGAGAGAATGGATGGCAAGACGGTGATCATCACTGGTGCCAACTCCGGCCTTGGATTTGGTCTATCCATCGATATGGCCAAAAGGGGAGCGAAGGTGATCATGGCATGTCGTCGACAAATCCCGGAAGCCGGTGAGGCGGTCAAAGTACAATCAGGTGCTGATCATGTAGAAATGCGGCATCTGGACTTGAGCAAAATCGATTCCATTCATGCCTTCTGCGAAGGACTGGAGCAGGATGAGGTCTCCGTTGATATCTTGGTGCTCAATGCCGGGGTGGCCCTGCCCACGAGCCGAAAAACTGATTCCGGCCTGGAGGAGATGTTCCTGGTCAACTACCTGGCTAATGTAGTGCTTACTTCGAGGCTACTAAAGACTGGGGTCATACCCAATGCGACATACGCTAAGAATGGCGAGCATCCCACGCCTCGCATCATCTTCGTATCCTCCGACTCTCACCAAGGATCATCTTACGTGGACCATGAGCAATTTGGGACCTTTGAGGAGTACGGTGTGACCAAAGGGATGAACTACTACAGCTATTACAAACTGGTATTGAACACCTACGCGACCGAGTTGTCCCGGAGACTATCGAACGGCCAACTGGACGTAGCCAACCACGTGATATGCCCAGGCCCCGTCAACAGCAACATCATCAAAGAAGCGCCATGGGCTTTGCGAGTGATCCTCAAGGGGATCTTTTCCGTGGTATTCAAGTCACCCCTGGAAGCGGCTAAGCCAGTGACTTATCTCAGTATCTCCGCGGATTACGAGGGAAAGACCAACGAATACCTTCACATGTTCAACCCAAAGCGCATGGACGCAAAGGTTTACGAAGAAGCGGAGGGTAAGAAGCTCTGGGATCACTCCATCGAAGTCTGGAAACGGCACGATCCCTTGGCAGAGCGCTTTGTGCTCGAAGCGTCACCATAAGTTTTTGGGGCGCCCTTTCGCGGTTGCCCTGTGGCATCATTTCATGACCGTTATGTAGGCATTTTGACGAGGAGCCTGACCCATTCCTGGCACGCCCTCGCGGCACAGGCCAAGGCCTCTTGGCAGACCGGCGCCTTGCGGGTCTGCCGCCCTACCCGAGGCTTACTCAGTATTTTCTCATCGAGCATCGCTTCGCAGGTTAGTCACACTGCTTGTCTTAGGCTTGCTTGTCAAAGTACCATTTGACCTGAGGGTTTTTGTCCAAAAAGATCCTTAGATCATGCCAAGAGTGAAATTCATTTTCCCGATTGGCTTGTTGATAATCAATCCAAAATATCTTGATGATGCCCTCCTTGGGCAAATTGTCGAGAATCTCCAGTACCTCATGCACGCTTTTACCCTTGTGATACAAATCGTTAATTTTCGTAGGGATATCCTTGGCCAGGGTAAAAGCCTTTATCGTATTGATCCAGTAGTGATGTGAGGAGTTGCCTTTCTTGATTTCTCGAAAATTCATCTCAGCCAATTATTTTAGTAAAAATACTAATTTAAATAGCATTTTGATTACTTGCTGGCATCATTTTATTTTAAGTGTTCATCACCTAATGGTACGATCATGTGTTACGATGTAGCGTTTATGACACGCCAATCTGAGCAGTAC
>JBCCXG010000437.1:0-5654 GCA_039191945.1 Bacteroidota bacterium | reverse complement strand
CAGGGCCTGTGCGATACCAAATCGCTGCTTCATTCCACCGGAGTATCCCCCCAATTTTTTATTGCGCGCATCCCATAGATTAACTCTTTTTAGCAACGCCTCCACCTGCGCCTTTCGCTCCTTAGGATGGGTGATGCCCTTCATGTCCGCGATGTGCGTGAGCAGCTCACTGGCTGTGGCGGTAGGATACACGCCAAACTCCTGAGGGAGATAACCCAGCACTTGTCGAAGCTTATCTGGCTCTTGCGCCACGTCGATGTTGTCAAAGAAGATGCGCCCTTTGTCCGCGTCCTGCAGTGCCGCGATCGTCTTCATCAGCGTGGACTTACCGGCGCCATTTTGTCCGAGCAAGCCAAACATACCCTTCTCGATGGTCAGGGTCACATCTTTCAGTGCTTGTACTCCATTAGAGTAGGTCTTTGAGAGGTCAAATATTTCTAGTTTCATTTGTCGATTTTGTTGCGGACCGATTTGATAGCTAGTGGTCCGGGTTTCAAATAGGTTTGATGCAAGCGACGAGGCCGTTTAACCTGGGGTTATCCTGCCGATTACGTGCTCAGACTCCGTACCCTGGGCCAGAGCCTCCCCGTCTTAAGTTTGTATTTTTCATAGGCTTCGCCGAAGGTAGCCGCCATCATTTTCTCCTCCTGACCGACCCGGAAGAAGTACAACAAGCCAAAGCAAACGAGACCACTGAGGCCCGCGATGTAGTTGTTGAGTAGCAGGGCCTGACCGATGACCCAAAGCCAAATGGCCGTATACATCGGATGTCGAATGAATCGATAAACGCCAGAAGAGATCAACTGATGCTCTTCACGAATCTCGAGAGATACGGACCAGTTGCGGCCCAGGTCCTTGTGCGAGCGATAGAAGAGCCACATCGCCGCGGACATCACGAGCACCCCCACAATATGAAGGCCTAAGGGCAACGTGTAATCCGCGAAGCCAAGGAGTCCGGTGAACATGTAGAGCACGGGCAAGATCATCATGCCCACCCACACAACGAGAAGCAAGAGCTTCTCCTGCGTGCTCTTTTGGTCATTGACGATCTTGTTTTCCTTGTTTCGTTTTTCATGCGGCCTCCGTATGATCACGGAGGCCACAATAGAGAGGCAATAGACGATTTTTAAAATCAGTGGATCCATTTCTTTTACGCTTTGGGTGGTGCTTATCGCTAGTCCAGATTGAAAAGGTGTGGCGTTCCCACGGTGTTAAATTGCTTACTCGTTTCGAGGGTATTCAAGTCCACCTTCATCACAAATTGCTCGCCATTTGCCTCGAACGGCACGTAGCCAAATCCATTTTCAAAATAAGAGACAGAGGCAACGGCTGCTCGTGTGTATTCTTCAGAAACGATTTCAGCCGTTTGATTGTACAGATCGAAGCTCCACCATTGGAAGACTGGATCAATGAAATAAGAAAATGGACTCTCAGGATCAAGCGCTGAGGGATCTTGTGCAGCTCCCAGAAACTTACCATTGCCGTAGTATTCAAGGTTCATCACCGGACTACCAAGACCTCGGGAAACCGACTCCAGATCAAAGTGGTAGCTTTGGTCGAATTCGGTGGTACCGGAGGCAACCTTCAAGATACAAGCGGGGCGATCGTAAGCCTCGCGCCATCCTGCCCATGAGTTATGGCACAATACATAGATATCTCCGCGCTCATCCAACCGCATAAAAGGCGAACCACCACCAGAGCCCCAGGCCCCGGTTGAAGAACCTCGGTCATCAAAGATCCGCTTCATCACGGCATCGGTGTTACCTTGAGCGTTGGCATCAACTTCATCCAAATCGATGACGACGATAGAGCATCCTTTTTCACCCGGAGTTTGGGTGGCCAGCTCGGCCAGTGGCATCAATGAAGCAAATAGCAAATTGTCCCTGATCAAAATCTCAGTGACGGATTCAGCCACTATAGCGGCACCTGGCTGTGGAAAATTGGTCACCATTCCAATATTGGAGACTGAGGATATATCTATCGTCCCGGTTTTTTGCATCGTGGTCGGATTAAAGATGATGATGTCGGTAGAGATACCTCCCACAAAAGCAGTATTTTCATCTTTAAAAGCCGCATTCCCCTGAAAAGTCAACTCAGACACATTCATACTGCCCTCCAGAATTGTGTTGTTCTGCTCATCGATGCTCCATTTTTCCATCATACCAATGGCATAATCGCTGAAGTAGAGATACCCCCCATAGGAGTGCATCATGGCGCCAGTGGCAGCCGAGAGCTCAGTAGCATCACTATTATTGATTGGTTCCGTGTTGTCTACCGAAACCCTCTGCAGGTAGAACGCTCGGGTCTGACCATCAGCATTGAAGGTAGTAGTGACCATAGCGTATTCTCCAAGTCCTACCTCAGGCGGAGGTGTAGGCTCATCCTCATCATTGCATCCTGCCAGGATGACTGCCAGAATGGATATTACCATCCAAGATCCTTTGAATAGATTGAGTTTCGTAAAGTTCATCTCGTATTGATTAATGGTTAAAAACTAGTTAGCTAAAAACAACCTCGTCTTCACAAAGTAGCTCCTACCGGGTCGCTGTACTGAGAAGTTGTCAAAAGCCCTCGCATCCGTCAGGTTGCGGCATTCTACGCCGATGCTCCAGCGGTCTTTTGGTGCTACCCAGCTAAGGTTCACACTGTGCAGGGCTTGGGTAGGTATGATGTCCTTGGTCTCTTTCCGTCCGTCCTCAGCCCAGGACAAGAAGAACTCATGGACATAGTTAAAGTCGTAGCCGAAGGTGATCCGGCCATCCCCCAGCTTTTCAATCTTACTGCTGTAGGTGAGTTGACCATTGCCAAACAAATAAGGTGTATTGGGTACACGGGCACCGATGAACCGATCAGGAATATTGGTCTGGGGGTTGGTTTCCTGTAGCGTAATGTCCTGGTAAGTAGCATTGACCGATGCCTTCAAGCCTTTCATGATCAGGTAGTCTGTGTGGAGCTCCGCACCCAGCGCCCGAGTGCCAAGTAGATTTTCATATTGCGCTAGTCCGAAGGTGACTGCATTGAGGAACATGCGATCACTGGTATTGCGATAAAAAACCGTGGTACCGGCATTGAAGCGATTCGTAGCCGAGCGGAATTCGGCGCCGAAGTTGACGTTATGGCTCTTTTCGGGTCTAAGGTTGGGGTTAGGAGCAATAGTTAAGTAGTTTCCAAAGATCTCTTCACGGTCCGGTTGTCTGACGGTAAATTCATAGCCCAGGTTCAAGGTGATCTGGGGATGGATGTGGTATTGAATTACGTCCCCATAGCCAAAGATCGAAAAGTCATTTTTTTCCCTGGGACCTACGATGTTGTTGCGAAAGGTGACGCCCGAAGACCGCAGATAAAAGTGCTTGGCCGATACGGTATTGGTCAGCTTACCATCCAGCAGCTTACTGGCCAGCGCCAACCCGGTGTAGTTTTTAAGCAGTTTTTGGGGAGGCAGAAGTCCTTCCTGAACGTCCTGCGGCACCGCCTCATTGCGAATGCTCAACTCGTCATTGGTGAGCAGTGCAGTCAGGTTCAAAGTATGTTGCCTGGTCAGAGAGTAGCTGAAGCTTTCCCTGCTAAACCACGTTCTAGTGGTCAATACGGGGGCAGTTCCATTTGAATAATTGGCAGTCTCTCCACCATTAATTTGAGTCACAAAATTCTGGTCCCAGAAATAGGTTCGGCGGGCTGTATCCACAAAATGCAGTTTGTCATAAGTATAACCGGCGGTTATCGTGGCCTCCCATTTGTCATTTTCACTATATTTTTTCCATGATAGGGAGGTATTCCTCGATTCTTGCGTAGAAGTTGGCTCACCCCACGGCTGTTCGGCCCGCAGCCCGTGCTGCCATTCGCGATCCACATAGGAAAACGACCCCAGAAATACCAACTCGTCCGCCCAGGACAGATTTCTCACACCAAACTGCGCCTTCCCAAGAAACGATTCAAACTGATCATTGAAGCGTCTTGCTCTTCCTTTCTCGGTATTGAACAAATCATCGACCACCACGTCGACATCATCCATCCAGTAGTTGTTGTCTGAGTAGTTGTATGCCCCATCCATACTGACGAAGAATTTTTCGCTCTTTCCAATCTTCTTTCGGGCATTGAAGGAGGCCTGATGGGTATTCCAAGAGCCAACCGTGTAGCTCAAGTCCAAAAACTCCGCACTCTCGTACCTGGTCACTACGTTGATGATCCCCCCCAAAGCATCTGTACCAAACGCCACCGGAATGGTCCCTTTGTACACCTCGATCCGATCAATGATGCTGGATGACAGTGCATTAATGGAATAGGCTGGTCCCAACAGGTAGACCGGTAGACCATCGACAAATAACCTGACCCCCTTGCCGTCGATACCATTCAACATGACATTGGCCTCACTTCCTGCCCCTCCCTGCTGGCGGACCCTGACCCCGGATAACTGATTAAGAATCGTGGACACTTCTGTGGGTTGGGAGCGTAGAGCTTCAAGATTGACCACTTGGGCCTTGTAGGGCAGTTTGCGCGTCTCCAGACTCTGTGATGCACCGGTTACCAGGACTTCATCCAGTTGTGTGGATGTTTGGCTCAGGTCAACCTTTAAGGCAAAGTCAGTTGTCTGCGGGAGCGTGAAGGTTTGGTCCTTACCTTCAAAACCCAAGGAATGAACACGTACCGTGTAATCCCTGCTCGCTGGTAAGAGAAATGTCGCAGCACCCTGCGGATCGGTAACCGCTGATTGCTTGACTTCAAGGATCTCAACGTAGGCCCCAATGATGGGCTGCTTATCTCCATCCAGGATACTGATCGTCGCGCGACTAAGAGTTGACTGCCCGCAAAGGGCACTTGTGACCATGGTAGATAGAAGAAGGAGAAGTGTTTTGGTAAGTCCATCCCAACAGCGCATTCCGTTTCTCGGTTGATTTTTCATCGAAAGGGGTATCTAGATTGATTCTAAACGGAAAACAAAGCTTGCCCAGAATCTCAGATGCATACCTACGCGGAAGGGAGTAATGCCTACGTAAGAGGGAGTACTAACAAACAATTGGAGGTGATCTATGTCATATAAGGTTGGGGTTGTTTGTCATGGCACACATCGGTGGTATGTCCTTCATAACGGCACCTATACAGTGTGTTTCGCTAGTCCTAGTGAGTATATACCCTACTTCTAGTCATTGCAATTAAATTGCATAAAGCCCATCTTTACTAAGGTTGTGGCAGGGGGAAGTCGAGCGGACCCATCAACCAGTCACCTTTATTTTTTTGACCGATGAAAACAAGGCTACACGGGTCTGATCTGCAAGACCTGTCTATTGAGATAGAGCATCCACGATCCTTTGAGACTGAAGGCGAGCCTCTAACAGAGCGTGAATACAATGCGAATCACCTGCTCATAGAGGGGTCCTACAAAGAGATCTTTTTCGAAGGTGTTCATATTGGCTACGGTGACTTCAGGTTACCCAGACCTGCTTTGGTCTATTTCGATACCGAAATGGAAACGATCGAAATGCATTTTGCCCTTCAAGGGCGGGCTCGTACACAGGCGGATTGCTTTGCAAAGGAAGTGGGCTTTGAGACAAACCAACACAATCTGATTTACGCTTCGGAATTCAAAGGCGCCATCGAGTGGTGCGCTGAAAAAGACATGAAGGTATTCGAGGTAAACCTGTGGCCTTCGTTCTTTG
>JBCCXG010000436.1:0-5666 GCA_039191945.1 Bacteroidota bacterium | reverse complement strand
TCCATAGCTTCCAATACCAGCTTCTCCGCAGCAATTTTGGACGCATCGTAGTAGGTGGCCTTCTGGCTGTACCCGCGTGTTTCATCTAGCGGCTCGTACCTTGGATGGGGGTCAAAGGCATGGATGGAGCTGAAATGGATCAATCGCTTGATCCCGTATTTGACACAGGACTCTACCACGTGCCGAGTCCCTTCGACGTTGGTCCTGGTGACTGAGCCGTCTCGGTCGTCTTCGATGGTGATTTTGGCCGCGAGGTGAATGACCATATCCGACCCTTCGACCAGCTGATCCACGTCAGCGGCATGGGTCACATCACCTCTGATGATCTCGACATGGGCTTCGTTGGTGAATCGGTCAGATTGGAAAATCAAAAGCTTGAGGGAATGACCCTCTTCCAATAGCAGCGGTACCAGGTTCGATCCAATGTGGCCTGTGGCTCCGGTGATGGCAATTTTCATAGGTTCAGATCAAAAAGGGAAACAGTGCTTTACGGTCTTTGGGGTAGTCGGTAAAGTTTTGGTGGTACCACTCATGATGGTTGAATGCGCGGGGCGCGAGATTGGCAAATGTCCAAACGGCAAATGTAGCGGCCGGAAGGCTCCATGCTGCAATGGCAAAGCCAATCCATTCGATGATTTCCCCAAAGTGATTAGGGCAACTGATGTACTTGAAGAGCCAGCCTCTAGGAATCTGATAGCCGACATTTTGCTCCCTTAGGGCAATTAGCTTGGAGTCAGCGGTATGGTTGATCCACCAACCCGTGAAAAAGAGGACAACGCCAACAATGAAATTAATTTGAATGCCTGGGTCGCTGGGGGCGAGGAAGCCCAGGTAGTAGCCGTTGATGAATCCGTTGACAGAATTGAAGAAGATAGCCGAGGCGACGATCGAGATGGGCATCTTCTTTCCATCAGTTTTGAGGCGAAAGGGGAAGATCAGCGTGCGGTTGGTGTAATGAAAAATCCATAGGCCGATAAGAATCCAGGTTACCAGGTCCTTATCGCGAGGACCGAATAGCGCAAGACTCGGGCAAATCAGGAGTGCGGGCAGCTCCATCCAAAACCATCCCCATTTGTTGGGTATCATTAGGCCCCAGCCCTGTCTCGTATGTCGACCATAGGGCGCCCTGATTTTTGTGATGACCAGTGACAAAAAGGTAATGATCGCCACCCCGATCCAGCCCCAAGTCAAAAGTGTAAACCAGCTCATAGATATTTCCTGTTCACGATCGGCAATATGCGAAGAAAAAGGCCGAACTCAAATCAATTTAGTAACCCTCGGTCGCCGATAAGCCGTAGGACATCCTCTCATTGCACAGGTGGAATTACCTTGTTGACCTGGTCACTGACCCCTGCCGTGAAGATGAGCCACAGGTATAGCCCAAGAGCAGTTAGTCCTTTTGTGATCGACGGAAAGGGTTTAGCCCAATCACCCATCAAATGTAATTCGACCCATCCGGATCAATTGGGTGCGTTTCAGAAGTGATCCACCTCCACGTAATAAGCCCCTCGCTCCACGCCCTCCTGATCGGTGATCATGGCTTCCAGCGTGGTAAACCCTTGATTCAAATCCACCTCGGCTTCGTAGAACCGACCGTTCACCGCCTTGTCCATACGGATTTCCTGTCCTTGTATTTTCACAATGCCAAAATCAGGTTGTATGGCCACACCTGCTGGATAGGGAGCCGCTCCTGGTACCTTACGTCCGGCGGGAACTTCGCTGGACAATAGGGCCCTTGGGGTGCGTGGGTGCCAGCGAAACCATCGAATGATGTACCGACCGTCATGATCTACTTCCAGAGGCCAGTAACCTGTTTGCACGCGAGCTTCCCGGACGTGGTTTTGATGCCAGGGAGGGGCTCCCTCTGTCCACCAATCATGGCTAGTCAAAAGCGTCGGGCGCTCCTTGGTGGTGCCGATGATGATCCGATTGACCTCCGCGGAGTCCTTCGCAATGTCTTCCCACCAAGTCTCATAAAATGCGGAAAGCTCCCGGGCCAATTCTTGATGTTGGTCGATAATGTTGTTTTGCTGAGATGGATCTACGCTCACGTCGTACAGCTCCTGGTCATTGACAAGGCGCCAATGTCTCATCATTACGGAAGTATTTTTCCATTTTTCGAGCCTTGCTTGTCGTTGCGTATCGGCCACGAGTTTCCTGTCGTCCAGGTTGGCAGAGTTGCCCGTAAGCAGTAGGTCCTTGATGCTGGTGCCATCGAAAGTCGCGGATCCAGGATCCACACCGACGATGTCCAAGAGCGTGGGTACGACGTCCAGGTGACTGGTCAGGGCGTCATACGTTGTAGGTTTCATACCCATAGCGTCGGGAAACCGAATGAAGAAAGGCACTCGATGGCCTCCTTCATACTCGGAACCTTTCTTTCCCCGCATACCCGCCCCAAAGCCCTTGGTGATCTGGCCTGATGGGTCTAAATCCACTCCTCTTGCCGTACCATTATCCGTTAGAAAGATCAGAATCGTATTGTCCCTCAAACTGTTAGCGGTGAGTGTGCTATCCAGTCTTCCGACGTGCTCATCTAAAGCGGTAATCTGGGCGTAGAAGGGAGCATGGGCCACGGCTTCGTTGTCTGCATAGCGATCGATGTATTTTTGAGGTACCTGGTGGGGGCCATGGGGTGCATTGGTGCTCAAATAGCAAAAAAACGGTTGCTCAGATGTCTTGGCTTGTTCGATAAAGGCAATGGCGGCATCCGTCCAAACCTTAGTAACGTAGCCTATGGTGCGTTTGATTTTGCCATTCTCGAAATAAGTATCCCTGAAGCTGTCATTGTTCCACATGTCAGGAATCTGGCCGACACCACCGCCACCGTGGATGAAGGTCTCGTCGAAACCGCGGTCCTGGGGCCTGAATGGGTAGTTATCTCCCAAGTGCCATTTTCCAAATATTCCACTTGTATAGCCCTCACTTTCAAGGTATTGGGCTAATGTTGGGTACGCAGTACTGAGAAAGGACCGCCCCATCACCGTGTGCCACGCCCCTACACGGTTGCAATGCATACCGGAAAGCAGCCCCGCACGGGTGGGTGAGCAGGTGGTAGCTGAGTGAAAGTTTGTCAGCCGAATTGATTCTGCCCCGATGCGGTCCAGGTTAGGCGTTTGGATGTGCTCGTTGCCATGGATGCCCAAGTCACCATAACCCTGGTCATCGGTGAGAATAATGATGATGTTGGGTTTTTGCGGGATCAGGTCTTCTTTGGAGGTGCAGGAGCAGGCGATTAAGATGATGAGTAGTGGAAAGAGAGCTTGTGGTTTGAACGACATCATAGGTCCGGGAATCTTTGGTATCGAAAATAGTAATTCCGCAAGATTCGGGTGCCGTCGCATAATTGGAAACTCTACTTTTGAAGGGATGATGGAGACAAAAGAGACACAAGCCCACATTGACTTCGAGCGAGTCAAAGAAGCCATTCAGTATTTGCACGAAAACTTCCAACGGCAGCCGCGGTTGGACGAAGTGTCCGAAGAAGTCAATGTGAGCCCGCATCACTTTCAACGGATCTTCAGCACTTGGGCCGGCACCAGCCCCAAGAAGTTTCTGCAATACATCAGCTTAGGACACGCCAAGCGGCTTTTGAGAGAGGAGCAGTCGTCGCTCTTCGAAGCCGCCTATCGTACTGGCCTGTCAGGAAGTAGCCGATTACACGACCTGTTCGTAAATATTGAGGCAATGACGCCTGCAGAGTACAAAAATGGAGGCGAGGGACTTGAAATCAGTTACAGTTTTGCCCAGAGTCCATTTGGCGAAATGATTGTGGCGTCGACGGAGCGTGGCCTCTGTCGTCTCGCGTTTGCAGATAACCGGGACCACGCTATCAGCGACCTAAAGGTGGAGTTTCCTAACGCCAAACTTACATTTGGGCGAGACCATCATCAAATTCAAGCCCTCCAGATCTTTCACAATGACTGGAATGATCTGAGCCGGGTCAAATTACATTTGCGAGCCACGCCCTTTCAGCTTCGTGTTTGGGAGACGCTGGTCAAGGTGCCATTGGGCAACCTGGTGACCTATGGGGCCTTAGCAAAGGAAATAGGTCAACCGTCCGCGGCGCGAGCCGTCGGCTCCGCAGTAGGAGATAATCCCATTGCATTTTTAATCCCTTGCCATCGGGTGATTCAATCCACAGGTCACTTTGGCAATTACCACTGGGGTCCGGATCGAAAGGAGGCGATCATCGGATGGGAGTCGGCTAGAGTAGCCGGTTAGCACTGCATCAAGGGGCAGGATAGCGACCAGATCGTCAAGGTTTTGTTTTAAGTTGCACTACAGTCAAAACCCAACGATATGCGCTACTTTTTTCTGCCCTTGACGGTGATGGTCTTGTTTTGTACTTGCGAGCAACAGACCTCTGAGTATGTGAGGGCACCTTTCGAAAAATTGGACACCCTTGCTACAAACGATTGGTGGAATCGGGCGGATAACCCCATCATCAATCTGAAAGTCCCAAGAAGTCAGGTGGTCGCTTTTGGCATGTATACGGTGGCTAATGGGACCTTGAAGCTTTCCGCTCAACTCTATCCTCTATACCCTGAAGAGTCCAGGGAGGTCAGGCTAGAGATCATGCAAAATGGGGAATGGGTAGAGATTCAAAAGCAGGAAGTCAATGACCTTGGGTGGTCGGCTCTTTTCCGAGTGGAAGATTGGGACGCCTCCCAGGACGTATCATATCGACTACGGCATGGTGAAAAAGCGGCCTTTGTAGGTCTTATTCGGAAAGATCCAATCAACAATCGGGTGATCAAGTTGGCTGCGTTTTCTTGCAATAGCAATAAAGATCGAGGCCTCCGCGAAGAATATATTGCCAATGTCAACGCACATGATCCTGACCTACTATTTTTTGCGGGCGATCAATCGTACGACCACAAAGAGCATACAGCAGCCTGGTTGAAGTTTGGTCTTCAGTTTCGGGACCTCTTCCGCATTAGGCCTTGTGTCGCGATTCCCGATGACCACGATATCGGGCAAGGGAACCTTTGGGGGGAAGGTGGCAAGATTGCCTCGAGCGACGCGGGCAACGATGGTGGTTATTTTTACCACCATGAGTACGTCAAAATGGTTGAGCGTTGCCAGACGGCTCATTTGCCCGATCCCTACGATGCCACACCAGTAGAGCAAGGCATAGGCGTTTATTACACCAATTTGATGATTGGAGGAGTGGACTTTGCCATCATTGAGGACCGTAAGTTCAAGAGTGGACCCGCTGGTAAGATACCCCAGCAGGGCCCCCGACCCGACCATATCAGGAACCCGGACTATGATCCCACGAGTATCGACGTTCCCGGTCTCAAGCTCTTGGGCGACCGACAACTTGCATTTCTGGAAGATTGGGCCGAGCAGTCGGAAGGTGTAGCGATGAAAGCCGTCCTCTCTCAAACGGGCTTTTGCGGTGGAGCTCATTTACATGGTCAAAAGGAGAACCGGCTACATGCAGATATGGATAGCAACGGCTGGCCACAAACGGGCCGCAACAAGGCATTGAGGCTCATCCAGAAAGCCAATGCGGTTCACATTGGGGGAGATCAACACCTCGCGACCGTGGTCCGCCACGGAATTGACGAGTTTGACGACGGACCTTGGGCCTTTGTGGTGCCGGCCATTGTCAATAACTACTACAGCCGCTGGTGGTGGCCAGAAGATGAGCAACCGGG
>JBCCXG010000435.1:0-5671 GCA_039191945.1 Bacteroidota bacterium | reverse complement strand
TGCTTCGTCAAACAAGTGACTGGGAGGGCACGCTTTGGGGCAAACCCGATTGGGCCGACCGCCCCAGAGGGGAAGCCGACAGCTGGACTACTCGCGCACGCAACGCCCCAGGGACTGTCTACAAATACAACGATACACGTGTCAACCTACTGGCACTTTGCATCATGAACATCTGGAGAAAACCCCTACCCCAAGTACTGGAGGAGCATTTCATGAGTAAAATTGGCGCTTCCAAAACCTGGAGATGGCACGGGTATGAAAACTCCTGGATCGTGTTGGATGGTGCACCTGTACAGGCCGTAAGTGGTGGTGGGCACTGGGGCGGAGGTATGTTCATCAATGCCTATGATCAAGCTCGCCTGGGGTACCTGACCTTGCGCAAAGGAAAATGGGGTTCGGAGCAGGTGCTCTCCGAGGAGTGGATCCAAATGGCACGGACACCTGGTCCCGCGAACAAAGGTTACGGCTTTATGAATTACTTCCTCAATACGGACCGTGAGCGATACCCCAGCGCACCGAGCACCGCCTATGCACACATCGGTGCTGGCACAAATATGGTCTACGTGGACGAGGAGAACGATCTCGTCATCGTAGCGCGGTGGATCGATCGGCCGTCGATTGACGAATTTCTGGGCAAGGTACTGAACGCTTTGGAGTAGCGTCAACCCCGCATCTTCCCGCTTGAAAGTGGGATTTTCTGGTTGGACGGCAAAAAAGCCGGATGAGGTCCAACTTTTCTTTCAGGGATGACGGTTGTGGTAGTTTTGAAGTTGAACCGTTAAAAGTGTCCCAACTCGTGCGCCGGCTTACCCTTACAATCAGCTTTCTCTTTTCGCTCCTCTGCGTCTCTTTTGGACAAACGTGCCTCCAAAAACTGGACAGTGCTCGAAACTTTGCCCGTTCCAACCCGGAAAAGACCAATTTCTACGCCAGCGAACTGCTAGCAGACCTTGACTCTGGGTACTGCAACCCAGACATTGGCATCGCAGGGGTCTACAATAATGTCGGCCTCCTCTTTTGGGAGATCAACGAGAAAGGTCGCGCGTTGGACGCGTGTCTCAAAGGGCTCGCCAATCAATTGCAATTCAAGGATACGACGGATGTGGCGTTGCTAGGGATGTATTACAACTTATCGCGCTTTTATCAAGAAATCGGATCCTATGAGGAGGCTACCCGATACCTGGACTACGCCGGAGGGGTAGCTGACGCATATGACGGGGCCAATAGTACGAACCTAAGATTGACCTACCTCCTTCGAAGGGGTATTTTCAAACGAGAGACCGGAAAGTACCTATTGAGTATTGAGGCCCTACAGGAGGCATCCAATATTGAAGATGCGGATGACTCCACCAGTATCGTAGTGCAGATCGAACTCGGTACGACCTACCGATACGCAGGAAATCTTGATGAAAGTGAGAGAATACTACTGGACGCGATGGAGCGTGCGAAGGACCGAAAAATTCTCTATCACATTGCCGTCGATCGAATCGCCACAGTGAAGATGGAGCAAGGGGAGTACTCAGACGCGGAGAATTACCTACTCTACAATCTGGAGAAACAGAAGGAATGGGCAAGAGATGCCGGGCAGATGCTCGAGACCCTCAATACACTGGGCATTCTGTATCACAAACTCAATGACCTCAACGCCGCAAGGCAATACATGACCGAGGCGCTGAATGCAAGCCCGGGTACGAGTGTCTCACGCCCCTATTTGGTGAACAATCTAGGCACGATCTATATGAAGCAAGGCAACTTCTCACAGGCAGAGATTTTCTTCGAAGAAAGTGCGGCAGGCTTCAAAAAACTGTTTGGCTCTATCAATCCGGACTATGCCAGTAGCCTCAGCAACCTCGCTCGGATCTACAAAGAACGCGGTAAGTTGAGCAAGGCACTCGATCTCTACACCAAAGTCCTGGACATGGATAATGTCATCTTTGGTGACAATCATCCCAACTACGCCACGACTTTAAATAACGTCGCTAACCTTTACCTACAGCTGGGCAACTACTCGCTGGCGGGAAAGCTACTCGCAAAAGCACTTGATATTCGAGGCGATGTACTTGGCAAGTATCACCCGCTGACCATCAAGACATCCGGCGATCTGGGGAGATTCTACCTTTTGAGCAAAGACACGGTCTCCGCGATGAGGCAGTTCGACGAAGCACTGCAGGCTGAGATCAAGCACATGCAAGACATCTTCCCCGTGCTCACCGATAAGCAAAGACAGCTGTACTTTACCCTCGCTCGTGAGAATGTTGAGCGATTCTGCTCCCTAGCCTTCACTGACAGTTTTATCAACTCCATATACGCGGAGCAGGCGCTCAATCACTTCATCAATACCAAGGGCATCCTCTTCTACGCTTCTCAAAAGATGAGGGACCTGGTCCAGTCCAGTGGTGACAAAGGGATACAGAAAATCTACGATGAATGGCGTGATGTAAAATATAAGCTGGCTCAGATCTATCTACTTCCAGAATCTGAGCGGACCAAACAAAACGTGTCCATCGGCGCACTGGAGGAGCAAGCCAGTGCCTTGGAAAAGAAACTGTCCCTCAAGTTCAAAGTCTTTGCAGATCAGGAGAAGAGCGCCTACCACACCTGGCGAGAAATTGCCGGATCCTTGGAGCCTGGTACGGCAACCATCGACATTGTGCAGTATCGAAACTATGGTGTAAAGGTCGTGGACGAAGAAATCCAGCAGGGGTTTGAAGATAGGTCGGACTACGCAGCATTCATCATCAAGTCCGACAGCACGCTGACACCCGTCAAATGGTCTCAGTACGAAGACTTTGTCAAGGACTTCTCCCGGTATCGAAACTCTCTGGAGTATGGACTACCCGACTCCTTCAGCTATGTGACATTCTGGTCCCCACTGGACAAACATCTACACGATGTGCAAAAAATCTATTTCTCACCTGACGGCATCTTCCATAAAGTCAATCCGAGTGTCTTTTATGACAAAAATGCCAACCTGTATGTGGCAGACAAATACGACATCATCAACATCACATCTGCTAAAGATTTGCTGTATCGCGAGGAACGGGAGCTGAAGCGCGACGTCAAGATCTTTGGTAATCCGGACTTCTCCAGGATCTCCGGCTATAACCTGGCCCAGTTACCAGGTGCGGAAAAAGAAGCGGAAGAGATCACCAACATCCTGGATGTGCGCCGATGGAAGACTGAGACCCATTACTTCAATGAAGCCACCGAGCAACGCATCAAAAGTCTCAACAATCCGGGTGTGGTACATATCGCAACACACGGATACTTTGAGGATGACCCGGATTTGACCAACCCGCTATTTAGCTCAGGACTATTCCTGAGTCGTGGAGGGCAAGCAGATGATGGCATGCTCTCGGCCTACGAGGCCATGAACCTGGTACTCGACCAGACCAAAGTCGTGGTACTGGCTGCCTGCGAGACGGGACTTGGGACCGTACAAAATGGTGAAGGTGTCTTCGGGCTGCAGCGTGCATTTCTTGTGGCGGGATCGGAGAGTGTATTGATCAGTTTGGTGAAGATCAACGACCAAGCGGCAAGAAACTTCATGAACCTCTTTTATGAAGAGCTGAAGGAACTGCGAGATCCGCAAGCGGCATTCTTTGGCGCCCGCAAGAAGTTCAAAGAGATTGACAAAAACCCTTACAATTGGGGGGCCTACGTACTGGTTTCCAAGGCCTAGGCTTCAAATTGATACAATCCTGGCTGTCGCACGATCAGCTGAGACGAGAAACTCTTTTTCTTATCTTGCGAAATCCCTAAGGGCTCGAATTGGTGGGCGAGTAGGGAGTCTATTCCTGTCACGCGGACCAGCCTCTTAAGCGCATGATATTTGGTTTTCCTTGGGTCGTTCCCTGCGAGCACGGAGCCATGGGATCTTGGTAGTGCCGCCATAAGAGTCTTTTCTCGCGGTTCACCTCGCCTGTTGCCAAGCAATGAAGTACCCTGAAGCTCACAGAACGAAGCTAGGTAAGTCTAAGACAATTCCGGATGCTTTTCTTTCCGACCTAGATGCCGGGTGGTGTGCCCCCATGCATGCGATCGGTTCGAAGCCCGTTGCACGATGGTGTCATGGTAGATCTCTGAAATGGTCTTTCTCATCTATTGCGTCTTCCTAGCAAGGATCAGCAGTGGTTCGATTTCTCAGAAGATCTAGGCAGTTCGGGCTACTCCACGAAATGGTTTCAGTAAAAGATGCATTACTACTTAGCGCAAGGGGTGTGCGCCGGTTTCGAAGTGAAGCCCTAGGGTAGCGCGTTGATTTTGTAGACGTAAATCCGTTGTCCGGTTGCCAGAGGCGTTTTTACTTTGTTGACTTCTTGAAGCAACTCCTCCATCGTCCCGTACTTTTTGGCGATCGACTCCAGGTTCTCACCAGCTTTCACCCGATAAGGAAAGAAGGTATTACGTGCATCAAACTCATCTGCAAAGTAACGCAAGCTCGGAAAGTTTCTACCGCCGTATACCCGGATGATCGTGCCGGGTGTGACTGCGCTGCGCTTGAAGCCATTCCAACTGATCAAATCCGACGCTTTCACCCCTAGCAGGGTAGCCATTTGCTTCATCGTCAGATTCTCACGAACAAGATAGGCCTTCGCTTTGTCGAATCGCTGGGGGCTCTCAGAATTGATGTGTACCTCCACTTTGCGGCCAAAGACTCTTGCATACCAGTGGTTGCGCATTTCATTTACGCCTAAGCCTCTCTCCAACAATCGGATCTGGTCCTGCGGGATACCGGCAGTCACGAGGTAATCGACGACCACCTGTCCTCGTTTTTTACTCAAGGCCACGTTGCCGGGCTCGGCGGCTTTCGGGTTTGAAAACGCCAGCACGTCTACAGACGCGTACGATCTGCCGGATAGCTGTTCGATAAGAGCATCCAACGAGGCGGTACCTACGGAAGTAAGCTCCGACAAACCATACCGGAAGTACAATTTCTCAAAACCGTGCTCATACAAACCAGAGGCATTGGGCGTCATTTCCAAATAATCCGAAGTGCTATAGTCTGCCACCGGTCGCCGCACAGCATTTCCCAAGGGAGCATCAGACGACTGTACGCTTGACTCACCACTGCCACTCCCTTCACCTCCCTCGTCCTCAGATTCATTGACCGCGACTGCTTCTGCTGTCACCTCAGGTTGCTCCTCTTCGATGGCCTCCTGAATGACCTGCGGCTTGGGCTTTTCCCGTTTCACAGGATCAAAGAGTTCATATCCTTCATAATCCTCCGCTCGAAACGTATAGAGATCAAGGAGTTTGACATCTTTGAAGCGCGAAATGATCCTGGAGTCAATTAAAGACTCTCCAGAAATCAGCAAGGACAAAAACAACTTCTCATCCGCCACACGGAACCGATTAATGTCCAAAATCCGCTCAGTCGCCCGATTGGAGGATATGAAGCCGACAGTATCCGAGATATTGAAATAAATATCATCGTGTGAAGAATTGAAGGGATCACCCAGGTTATAAATCTCCGGCTCAAAGAAGGACTCGCCCTTCGCCAGGTAAGTATCATAGCCTCCATAGCCAATGTGTCCATTGCTGGCAAAAACGAGCGCTTTGAAGGGACTAGAAAAGTAGGGCGTGATTTCATTGCCCGTAGTATTGACCACCTCTCCCAAGTTGATGGCTGGCGCCCAGGACTCAGCCTCTAAGCCCTGCAGACTCATCC
>JBCCXG010000434.1:0-5694 GCA_039191945.1 Bacteroidota bacterium | reverse complement strand
TCTTTCTTTCGATATAGTCCATCGAAACTGTTTGTCCACGTTTTGCCATCGTCCGTGGAGCTCTCGAAAAGTTGCCTTACCGTCCCATCTTCATTGAGCTTGAATGTGAGTCGTGAGATTGCCAGTTGACCCGTGGCGGGATTCTTAAAAGGACTCTCGAACTGCAGCATGCCCGGCCCTCGGTCGACTTCCAAGTAGTTGTATACGTCCTGACCGGCACCTACCCAGTGCTGATGCCAGCGTTCATCGATCGGGTCGTAGTAGTTGATGCTTTGACCCGCGTAGTTTCTGCCGGTGATATAGCTTTCGTGGATGGCACAGCCTCCTTTGGCCATGGTGATGCTGTTTTCACCTACTTTTTGATCGCCGACGTAGACATCCCATTCGCCCAGCCAAAAGTCGAAATGTCGATATTGGTCTTGCTGTAGGCACGGATAGGCATTGCGGGCTACCTGCTGCAGCGCAGCCTCAAAGCGCTCATTGTTTTGCCAAGGTGCCAGCTCCTCGCTATTCTCCAGCAGTACAAAAGTCGCCAGCCCATTGCTTGCCTCCTTCTCCAGGTTATCCAGGAAGGTGACCTCATCCCCGATTAGGGCGTAGGTCTTTAGGACATTCAAGCCGACCAGGTGTTTGTTGTAATGGGTTGTTCTCGCACGCTCCAGACTTTTCAAAGCGTCATCGTATCGTTCGCTATTCATTTGCGACAGACCCAGATTGTACCAGGCGGAGGAGTCAGCTGCGTTGGTTTTCAAGTAATACTCGTATTCTTCGGCGGCCTTCTGCCAGGATTCTTCAGCGAACAGTTGATCAGCTGATTCTTTGGCGGTTTGAGCGAGCGACAGGATAGGGAACGCGACAGTGAGCAGTAGCAAGAATTTCATGACCTTTTTAAGTCAAGGGTAGCCATCTCCTGGCCGCAAGCGGTTAAGGATTGTCAGATTTAACCCGGTTTAGGGGGTCAATTGCTGAGCGCCAAATGACACTGCTCCCGAAACGCCGCGGGGGACATGCCTAGGTGCTTTCGAAAAGCCTGGTAGAAGGACACCTTATTGTTGAACCCCGAACGATACGCCACATCTATGATCTTGGTCTTTGACTCCATAGGGTCCTGCAAAATGCGCTGCGCCTCGTCGAGCCGATAACAGGTGAGGAATTCGGGAAAATTGATACCCTCCAGCTCGTTGATGGCCTCAGAGATATGATGTCTGGATATACCAGTTGATTGGCTGATACTTTGCAGGGATACATCCGAATCCAGAAATGGTCTCGTTTCGTGGAAGAACCGCTTCACCTGCTGCAGGATCGCTATCCTTGCTGTATTGCCTAAGGCGGACTTTTCGTACTTAGATGTTCGCATCGGAGCTAATTCAGGTGCTCTAAATCCACGCAATCCGACGTAGTAGATCAAAACTGCTGCCGCCAGGGAAATCGCGTAGTCATGCTCGATTTCAATTCTCCCTGCCCAGACCAGCATGTAGTAAAACAGGTAGGTCAGTCCATATCCCGCAAATGCCCAGGCAATGGTTCTTTGCCATAAGGGTTTATGACGGGTTACCAGTAGTATAAAAAGTCCGTAGATCAGAATATGGCCGATTTGAATCAAGACTTGCACTGATTGCCAAATCGCATCTTTCGCCAAGAATGGCACAATCGCGAAGTAGCCCACATATAGGGCAAAGGGTAGAAACTGCAACCATAGGTTTGGTCCCTTCGGATGCATCAGGTAGATATAAAGCAATGGGCCCAGTAGGTAGGTCAACCCAAAAGCGACACGCACTATACGCGGCAAGCTAGGTAAATGCCCGCTCCAAAAAAGAGTGTAGAAGCTGATAAGCAGCGCGAAAGTCAAAATGAAGCCGGCAAGCCATACAGCCCTCCGGTCACCTTTGAGGAAGAGTGCGGCACTTAGAAAAAAGCCGTTTGCGGCTGTGCAGAGAAATATGACAATCCAGATGTTCATCCTTCGCTAAAAATACTTGTTCTTCCTATTGATTAACAGACTTGACGGCTACTCCCACTATTGTGGAGGATATTTGCTCCAGACCGAAAACCCAAACCGTATGTTGGACATTGACAAAGCCAGATTGGATACGCCTTCGGCCGGCGACCGGCTATTTTTCAATAGCGCCGGCTCCTCGCTACCACCCCTGCCAGTGGTGAAGATCGTGGAAGACTATTGGCTGGAAGAGTCAAAGGTGGGAGGTTACGCTTATGCCGAGGAGATGAAGGGAGAGATTGAAGGCTTTTACACTGCTGTGGCCAACTTGCTCAACGCTCGATCGCGAAACATTGCCATGGCCGTTAGTGCCACGGACGCCTACATTCGTGCCCTGTCCGCGATACCCTTCCAAACAGGAGATGTTATTCTCACCACAGATGACGACTACGTGTCCAACCACATTCATTTTCTGTCCTTACAAAAGCGGTTCGGTGTGAAGATCGAGCGCGGGAGGACGTTAGAAAATGGCGACCTGGATCTTGAGCACTTTGAGGCGCAGATCACGCAGCATCAGCCGGTGGTAGTGGCAGCGACCCACATTCCGACCAATTCTGGCCTCGTGCAAGATGTCGTCGGCTTGGGAGCCATCTGTCGCGCGTACGATCGCCTGTACCTGGTGGATGCGTGCCAGTCGGCTGGGCAACTGCCGCTGGACGTTGCGCAGATCCAATGCGATTTTTTAAGTGCGACCGGTCGCAAATTCCTTCGCGGTCCACGAGCTACTGGATTTTTGTACGTCTCTGATCGTGCCTTAGATATGGGATTGGAGCCCCTATTTCCAGATTTGCAAGGGGCGGATTGGACCGAGCCGGACGCTTATCAGATCCAACCGACTGCGAGGCGTTTTGAGTTATGGGAGTGGCAGTATGCGACCATGCTGGGGCTTCGGGAAGCGGTCAGTTATGCCCTTAATATTGGGATGGAGAACATTTGGGAGTACAACCACCTGCTTTTGACCCGACTGACCGATGGCCTGTCACACATCAAGGGCGTAAGGCAACTAGACCGGGGCTCGCATCGGGCCAATATTGTGACTTTGCAAAAGATTAATCGATCCCAGGAAGAGACAATCACCTTCCTCAAGAAAAACAATGTCTTCTTTTCTGTAGCGGCATTGAACAGTGCCCAGATTGATTTTGGGAAGAAAGGGGTGAACTGGGCGATTCGGCTGTCACCGCATTACTTTAATACGTCACACGAGATCGACAGATTGCTCGAAATCGTGGAGTCCATGTGAGGCCCTCCTTTTATCTTGCTCGACGAAATTGAGAAAAGCGCATTTGATTGATGGATGAATCCGTAGAGTTTCTTTATTCCAAGTTCCTGCAAAGTGACGGGGTATCCACGGATACCCGCAAGATCCAAAGAGGTGAGCTCTTCTTTGCCTTGAGTGGCCCCAATTTCAACGGCAACAAGTTCGCCGCAAAGGCACTGGAGGCGGGAGCGACCTTCGCGGTCATTGATGACCCGTCATTTGACACGGGAGAGCGAACCCTCTTGGTGGAGGACTCGCTCCGTGCGTTGCAGGAACTGGGCACTTTTCACCGTTCTCGATTCAAGCGTCCCGTCTTCGCTTTGACTGGCTCTAACGGAAAGACGACTACCAAAGAGCTGATTGCCCGGGTACTGAGCAAAAAGTACGATATCCATGCTACTACTGGCAACTTGAATAATCAGATTGGGGTGCCTTTGACCTTATTGGAGATTCACCCACAGGTGGAGATCGCCGTCATCGAAATGGGGGCGAGCAAGGTCGGGGACATTGCTGAACTTTGTTCATTTGCCCGGCCCACCCATGGGTTGATTACGAATATTGGGCGAGCACATACGGAGACTTTTGGTGGTATCGAAGGGGTACTTCGCGGGAAGAGTGAGCTTTTTGATTACTTGCGGCAGCACGATGGGACGGCTTTCGTGAATGAAGCTGATCCGCGATTGGCGCCGATGGTCAAGCGTCTCGAGGGAGGTCACCCCTATCCATCCAGAGATTTGCGGCGGGTTGGGGTGCAGCCTTTTGTGAGTTTTGAGTTGGCTGGCCAGGTCTACCCGACTCAGATCGTCGGAGGTTATAACTACGCCAACATTGCCGCGGCGGTGGCAGTGGGTCGCTATTTTGAAGTAGCAGATGTGGATATCGCTGACGCCATCGCCTCGTACATTCCCTCCGATCGAAGGTCCGAAGTCACTCGGAAGGGCGACTTGGAGATCATCGTGGACGCTTACAATGCCAATCCTGATTCGATGCTCGCGGCATTGGAAGACTTTGCGGGCAGAGGTGGCGAAAAGACCGTCGTCCTCGGTGACATGCTGGAGCTGGAGCACTCGGAAGATGAGCACCGGCAACTAGGCGAGTGGTTGGAGTCCTCCAGCATTGACAATATCCTATTGATCGGCCCGCTTATGGCATCAGCGGCCGCAGCCGTCATGCGTTCGCGACACTTCGGGTCGGTGGGTGATCTGATGAAAGCATTGGAAGGTTTGAGCTTTTCGAAAGGCAGTATATTACTGAAGGGATCGAGAAGAATGGCGCTGGAGGAACTGGTTCATAACATTAACCCTGACAAATAGACCGATGAGCATGCAATTCATTTTGGACTTCCTGAGCGATCTCGCGCAGCACAACAACCGTGATTGGATGCAGGAAAACAAAAAAAGGTATCTGGAGGCTAAAAAGCTTCATGAAGATTTTATCGCCAAGCTGATCCAGGGGATAGCGACCTTTGACCCTAGTGTAAGCGATTTGGGGCCGAAGGACTGCACCTTCCGCATTAACCGCGACATACGTTTCAGCAAGAACAAAGACCCTTACAAGATCAACTTCGGGGCCGCTATGATGGAGGGGGGCAAAAAGACATCAAATCCCACCTACTACTTGCATCTCCAGCCCGGAGGGAGCTTCATGGCCGGTGGCATTTACATGCCCGACGCTGAGATGCTCAAAAAGATTCGGCAGGAGATTGACTACAATGCCAAGGAGTTGAAGGATATCGTAGAGGCATCGAAATTTCAAAAAACGTATGGTGCCATCACAGGGGAAAGTCTGAAAACCGCTCCGAAGGGCTATCCAAAAGATCATCCGAATATTGAGTTGTTACGGATGAAGAGTTTCATCGTGACCAAGGACTTGTCAGATACGGTAGTACTCAAAGATGGATTCTTGGATCAGTTGGTTGTCGACTATGAATTGATATACCCTTTCAATCAATATCTGGCCGTCGCGATTAGCTGAAAATAAATTTAAGCTGGTACTTGCATCAACTACTAATCTCACTAATTTTGCAATCCGTTTTCGACCTCGTGTTGAAACAGTAAAGCGGGCGCTTAGCTCAGTTGGTTCAGAGCACCTCGTTTACACCGAGGGGGTCGGGGGTTCGAATCCCTCAGCGCCCACATCAAGCAGAAAACCACATCTCGTGAGAGATGTGGTTTTTTCATTTTCGGAGAAGCGCTAAACTGAAAGTTTAGGGCTGGTTCGTAGGAAATGAAAAAAGGGCACATGCGATAGCATGTGTGTTTTTCTATTTGCAGGAGCGATCGCCGAGGGATCACCGTAGGCAACCCTGTTGGGGCTGTGCGAAAAGCGTCTATGTGAATAAAAATGTCATATTGAGCCTGACTACGCGTCCCGGTCGAAATGCGCTTTCTGACAATCGAAATGGACTTCGACAAGCTAGCCTGACACTGTATCTGGCTTT
>JBCCXG010000433.1:0-5700 GCA_039191945.1 Bacteroidota bacterium | reverse complement strand
GGAGATTTTCTATTTACCCCCTCTAATTGCTTTGCCACCTCTATTAACAATTACCAGGTCGAGCAAAGGATCCAGCCACATTACTCGAGTAAAAGGTTGCTCATAAAATTCGCTTTTAGCTCTCATCAAGCAATAGTCCACTCGACCCGCATGGGTGGTATATGCTCTCCCAGAGCCCGTAAGCATCTCTATACAGCATGCCGCACCTTCTTCCTTCTTGCTTTGAGACCATTTCTCCAGGATTCGCTCTGACTGGAAGAGGTTGGTAAATTCTGAATCCATCCGATCTTGAGGTCGGGTGACTTCCAAAGAAGTAAAATTCAGATCGCATAATGCCGTTTGAAGTATCAAATCAGACCCCAATTACATCTTTTTACAATCGGTGACGCGCCAATGACCCCTTCTTCTGTTGTTCATCGTAAACTTGTTTGAGACTTCACCAATAAGAGTTCGAAGAGAGAAATGAAAACTGTAGGAATCATATTGCTAGTTTACGCTTTGTTCATCAGTTTCGATGTCAAAGGATCTGACGGCGACCCACGATTATACAGTGAGCGGCTGATCAACCTGAGGGGCGTCTGGAAATTCACAATTGGGGACAACATGGATTGGGCTGATCCCAATTATGACGACAGCAGCTGGGAAGAGATTTACGTACCCTCCGCTTGGGAAGACGAAGGCTTCAATGGTTACGATGGCTATGCTTGGTATCGCGTAGCTTTTGAGTTCACGAGGGACGTGGACCTCTCCTCTATTTTCATTGAGCTAGGCTACGTGGATGATGTAGATGAAGTTTACATCAACGGGCACTTGGTTGGATTCTCAGGTGGCTTCCCCCCAGACTTTTATACGGCGTACAGCGCCCATCGCAAATACCCTATACCAGAGCACGCCTTAAACCTCAGAGGACCCAATGTCATCGCCGTGAGGGTCTTCGATACGGTCATGGGTGGCGGTATTGTCAAGGGAAGGGTAGGTATCTACCAGGAGCGCGTGCGCGCACTTCGATCGATGAGCCTGGCGGGGGTCTGGAAGATCAGTGAAGGTAAGAGCAAGGACTGGCTAGAAGCGGACTATGACGACGAAGACTGGCAAAAAATCATGGTTCCAGGCTTTTGGCAGGCCCTGAAGAAGCACTGGCGTGCAGATCGAAGTTGGGCGGTCTACCGGACCGAGTTCGTGCTACCCGCCGACCTTAGGGATGAGGAAGAGCTCGTACTCGTGCTTGGCAAAATCGACGACTTTGATCGAACTTACCTCAATGGGCAGCTGATCGGTTTCACCAAAGACGGGAGGCCCTACGGGTCATCGGGATCCTATCAACAGCACCGGATCTACGTTTTGCTAGACGAGTTCCTCAATCGAGACGGACCTAATGTACTGGCAGTCGAAGTGGAAGACATGGGCGGGAACGCAGGTATCTGGGAAGGGCCTGTGGGCATCGTCTCCCTCAACCAATACGAGGAATTCATCGATTAGACGCCTTAGCATCGGAGGACGCCTTGGCAAATTGCTGGCGGATGACCTGCTCAGCTAATTTGCCTTGAGGGGTAAAGTTGGGGTTCCCGGGCCCACCGTAGTTGTCACGCAAATGCCACTTCCAAAAGAATCCCCCCACAAACCAATCTTCTTCCCAGAAGACATTGTACAGTGCCTCATAAGCATTGGCTTGCACTTCCATATCAATGTAGTGATGCGATTTATCGATCTCCCAATGCTTGCCCGCTGCTCCCTTTAGGCTTTGGTAACCATATTCGGTAAATAGCATGGGCTTATCGTACTGCTTGCTAAACTGCTTCAACTGTCGATATGACTCCTGCCATCCCTGCTCGATCTCCTCTACAGAGGGTTCTGGATTGTCCGTCAGCGGGAAGTATGCGTCCACTCCGATGTAATCGAGCTCATCCCAAAACTTCACCTTTTGATAGTTGTCCCAGTTGGCGGCATAGGTTAGCGGCCCGTCGTAGATTTCTCTCACTTCACGAATCAGCTCACGCCAGAAGGGTTCCCGCTTCACTGAGCCGATACGAAACTCGGTCCCTATGCAAAGCATGTCCACTTTCATGGAGTCGCTGACCCGCGCGTAGTTGAGAATGTATTCGCGATAAGTCCGCTCCCAGATTTGCCACTCCTCCTCCGTTTCGAGGTCATACTCTCCAGGCCATCCCTGTCCCCGCACCCAGACGTGCGGTTTCATCAGGACTTTGAGGTTGTAGTTTTTGGCGCACTTGACCAATTCGCAAGTACCATCAGTCCGCTCACCCCACCATTGTCGGCTGTGATCAAAAGAGACCGTAGGTTGGCCCGCACGGCTAAAACCGAAAGGGATCAAAGCCACCCAGCTGGCATTGAGGTCATTGAGCGCTCCAAATACTTCTGGTGAGATCTGCTGAGGGGGTGATACCAGGCTCGCTCCATTGATGACGCCAATTGAGGCCTCTTCCTCACTGGACGACAATATCATCAAGGATGAGAAAACCAATAGGACACCAACTAGAACGAAATATTTCACTGCTTACTACAAACGATCAATTTTAGCACCCAGGGCGTTGAGTCTCGTATCAATGTGCTGATAGCCTCGGTCTATCTGCTCCACATTGTGGATGACACTCGTACCCTCAGCAGACATCGCCGCAATCAACAGCGATACGCCGGCCCGGATGTCAGGAGAAGTCATTTGAATCCCCCTAAGATTAAATGCACGATCTAAACCGATTACGGTTGCACGATGTGGGTCACAAAGTATGATTTGCGCCCCCATATCAATCAATTTATCTACAAAAAACAGCCGGCTCTCAAACATTTTTTGATGGACGAGGCAGGTACCCTTTGCCTGCGTTGCCGTTACAAGGATCACACTCAGCAAATCGGGAGTGAAGCCCGGCCAGATGGCATCAGCTATCGTTAGGATGGAGCCATCAATGAAGGTATCCATCTCATAGTGCTCCTGAGCAGGGATATGAATATCATCACCTACTACATCCACCTGGATCCCTAACCGACGGAAGGTATCTGGGATGATCCCCAGCATGTCTACCCTTGCGTCTTTGATGGTGAGCTCCGACTTCGTCATGGCTGCCATGCCGATAAAACTCCCAATTTCGATCATGTCCGGGAGCAAAGTGTGCGCTGTACCCTTCAACTGATCAGTACCCTCAATCTTCAGCAGGTTAGAACCTACCCCCTCGATGTGCGCACCCATCCGATTCAGCATATTGCACAACTGTTGTAGATAGGGCTCGCAGGCTGCATTGTAAATGGTGGTCTGCCCTTTGGCAAGCACCGCCGCCATCACAATGTTGGCTGTCCCCGTGACAGAAGCTTCATCGAGGTGAATGTACGTGCCTTTCAACTCGGAGCCATCGACCTGATAAAAAGATGTCTTCGGATCATAGTTGAACTGGGCGCCAAGCTTTTGGAAGCCGATGAAATGAGTATCCACCCGCCGCCGGCCGATCTTATCGCCTCCAGGTTTGGGCATCTTACCCACACCAAACCTCGCGAGCAAGGGTCCAAGGATCATCATCGAGCCCCGAAGACTCGCCGCCTGCTCTTTGAACTCCGTCGTATCCAGATAGTCAAGGTCGACGTTCGACGCTTTGAACCGATAGGACTCGTGCCCTGTTTTTGTCACTTCTACGCCGAGGTCACTCAGCAGCTCTATGAGCAGATTGACATCTCGGATATTGGGGACTTTGTGAAGATGAACTTCTTCTGGTGTGAGCAAAACGGCGGAGACTACTTGTAGTGCCTCGTTTTTTGCTCCCTGAGGGATGATGGCACCACTCAGCCGGTGCCCACCCTCGACTCTGAAAGATGCCATGGATTGCTAATCGTCTAGTTGCGACGTTTTTTGTTACGTCCTCCCTTCTTGCGGCGTTGGTTGTTGCTTCCTCCGCCTCCGGAGTCGTGCTTTTGAGGTCGCTCGTTCTTCACCTTGCTGTCGAAGAGCTTGTACTCCATTACTTTCTCCAGATCGATATCCAACTTTCCTCCAGAGAGCCTTTTGATGTGATCCAATACGATCTTGTCCTCCAGATTGTCACCATTCCAGGTCTGAGCAAATGACTTCATTAAGCGGCCAATGGAGATGACCGCCCCTTCTCTCGTCTCGGGGTCTTCCATTTCGATGGCCTGGCTGATCATGATTTCCAGATTGCGGCCATAGTGCTTATATCGTATTTCGTTGGACTTGTAAAGCACCCGATCAGGCTTTCGGTCCAGTATTTCCGCATTGGGAATGGGAAAAGGACTGTCGACGTCCAAATCAAAATCAGAGATAATGAAAAGATCGTCCCACACTTTTTGATTGTAGTCCGTGCTGTCTTTGACGTTGGGATTGATTTGCTTCATGAGCTGAACGACAGTCTCTGCATAGCTACTGCGCTTCTCACGGTCCTCAACAGTCTTAATATGGGCAACTAGTTTGTGGATGTTGCGACCATACTCCATGAGGGTCACGCCCTCCCTATCGGTGTTGTATTCCATTAAATGCTATTAAAACCTTAAAATTACATGAATCCACCGGAACGCCGATGAACTGAAGGCAATTCTATCGTCCCTTCACTCAGCTATTTACGATTTCCAATGCCTTTTCGAACACGAGCCGATAGTCATCTACTGCGCCTTTCTTTTCAAAGTCTACCATATTGAAGCCGTGACGCAGCGCGAAAGCAATCATGCTGCGATGACGATTGCGTGTCTTGAAGCGAAGAGACACATAGCCATGCTGTGTGCACCATTGCTCCATGGCTTGCTGCAAGGCAGAAGCGACACCCACTCGACGAAAGGCCGGGATCACCCCTCCCATCCAACTGTAATACGTCCTACCATCCTGCCACCTGTCATATCCTACCTTAAATCCGACGTTTTCAGCCCCTACCCGAGCAATCAGCAGCAAAGGATGCGATGACAGTCTTGATTTCCACTGCTCGACAGGCGCTGGCGTGTCCAACTCGGGGACCTCATGCATGACCGCCAGTACCTCCTCGAGGGGGCCTTCGATGACTTCAACCTTCATGGATCAATGCCTCGATCTCGTCCGGTGCTATGGGAATATTCGCCATCAGGTTGACCGGTTCATTGTCTGTCACCACCACGTCGTCTTCCAGTCTGACACCTATGCCTTCCTCCCGGATGTAAATACCGGGCTCCACCGTGAAGACCATTCCGGGCTCCAGCTTACGATATCGTGGCCCTACATCGTGCACATCGAGCCCCAGGTGGTGCGAAGTTCCGTGCATGAAGTACTTCCGGTAAGCAGGCGATTTTGGATCTTGAGCGGCGACGTCCTTAGCGGTGAGTAGTCCGAGACCGATGAGCTCGGAAGTCATCATCTTACCCACTTCTTCCTGGTAATCTTTAAGATTAGCACCCGGCCGCAAGAGTGCTAATCTTAAGCGCACCGCCGCCTTGTAGAGCGTCTCGATCACCAGAGAAGATTTCCCGCCGCCCGAAACGCCGGCGACGCAGGTGAGCGCGCCGAGGGGAAAGGAAGCGTCGATGTTTTTCAGGTTGTTCGTGCGCGCCCCGCGGACCGTCAGCGATCGGCCGTTCCCTTTTCGGCGGGTCGCCGGGATCGGCACGGCGCGGCGACCGCTCAGATAGCGGCCGGTCAAGCTGTCCGACGCGGCGACCTCGCTCGGCGTGCCCTTCGCGACGACTTCGCCGCCATGGGCGCCGGCCCCGGGCCCCATATCG
>JBCCXG010000432.1:0-5704 GCA_039191945.1 Bacteroidota bacterium | reverse complement strand
TTTTGGCTCACCTCTTGGGTATTGATCGCGGGAATGGCAGGTTGTTCGGGAGATGATGATCAGATAGATCCAGCTGTGCGCTTGGAGCAGGATGTGGCAATAATCGACCAGTACCTCGAAGACAACAACATTGACGCAATCATAGACGACTCAGGGCTTCGACTGGTAATTCAGGATGTGGGGCTTGGTAGGCCCCTCGAAGAAGCGGATTTGATTTATGTCACCTTCGAAGGTCGGCTGCTATCTGATGGCTCGCTCTTTGACCAGCAGGAGGACTGGTTTCCAATAGATACCGAACAGATACCCATCCTGGGATGGGCGATCGGGCTGGACTACATTACCGAGGGGGGCTCCGTGACCTTGTACATCCCATCAGGTCTCGCTTTTGGTTCTCGCTCTGGGAATGGGCTACCATCAAATAGCAATGTGATTTACGAAATCACTGTTTATGATTCTGAGGAGAGCATTGCTGAAGATGCGCTGGAGATTGATGAATTCTTAGCAGAAAATGGCTTGACGGCGGAGGTCGATCCGGAATCAGACATTCGATACATCATAACAGAAGAAGGGACAGGGGCGTCACCGACAAACAGCAGTACCGTCGTCATCAACTACGAAGGTCGATTCCTGGGTGGAGACGTTTTTGATAGTGGAGTAGGAGCGGTTTTTGACTTGGAAGGTTTGATCAGGGGCTGGCAGATTGGGCTTCCTTTTGCGAAGGAAGGCGGTTCTATTACGCTTTATATACCGGCCTTCTACGCCTATGGACCTCTCGGACGACCTCCAACAATTCCGGGAGAATCCATTCTTGTATTTGAGATCGAACTGGATGCGGTGATTTGATCGCTGTAATTTTTAACGCTTTTTGATATCAAAAGCCCTTCGTATGAGTTGTGTTCTCCATGAAGGGTCTTTTATTTCTCAGTTTGTTGATCAGTCATTCTACACTACAACCGTCAAATCCGCTTCAAATCTATCGCTGGGAGCATCGGATTGTATTGATCGTAGCAGGCGACGATCCTCAATCAGCAAAAGGGCAGTTGAACAGATTTACCGACGAGCTTGATGAGGTCCAGGACCGAGATATTTTGGTCCTTACCCTCAAGAAGGATCAGGTCAGTGTATTTGATGAAGAGAGCACACTCGATTCGGAAGGTATCTTAAATACCTACGGTCTAGATCGGGAGCGCTTCTCCGTGGCCCTGATCGGCAAAGATGGCGGTATAAAATTCAGGTCTTCGGAGGTCGTACCTCCCCTACAAATCTATGGCCTGATCGATCAGATGCCGATGCGACGATCAGAAATGCGCTCAAGAAGGAATTAGATCTTCGGAAGAGAAGGGCAACTGCACCTGATCCGATATCATTTCCAGGTATAAGCTCTGATAGCGACGTGCGACAAGCGGCCACAAGAACTGCTTCACGCGTTCTCGACCGCTATCCAAGAGACCCTGACGGACCTCTTTGACGTGGAGTATTTTGAAAATGCCATGACTAATCTCTTCTGCCGAGAAGGGATTCACCAGGAACCCAGCGTTCCCCGCGAGCTCAGTCAAGCAAGGAGTATCTGATGTCAATACCACCGTCCCGCAAGCCATTGCTTCAATGATAGGGTTGCCAGTGGTGTCCCGTAGCATAGGACTGAGCAGTAAGGTAGCGTGCCTATATAGGCTCGGTAGCAGTGTCTTGGGCACTGGACCGATCAATCGGATATTGTCACGCAGACCAAGGATGCCCATTTCTTTCAACGTTTGGTTGAGCTGGTCCCCACTTACGTCTGCGACGACCAGAGGCAATACCTCCCGCGTGGTCATTTTGGTGTACAGTTCGTATCCCTTGAGTGTATTTCTCATGTTCTTCCTTGGACTAGTGCCACCGAAGTACAAGATATATTGCTTGGGTAGCTGCTCGGGTGGCGCAGCCTGAAATGGCTCATACAAAAAATGGCTACTAACCCCTTTGTGAATGACCCGTGTCTTTTTTGCCACTTGACGATCCCATCGCTCAAGGAGTCTCTTACTGTTGTGGCATGTAGTGACCACGCCCCAACTTCTGTGTACCGCTCCCCGTGCTGATCGACGCTGATACGCGAGCCTTAGCCTCTGAAAAATTCCTTCTTTCAGTCGAGGCCTTGACCATTGATCTGTGTCTTCGATGGTAAGTATCGTCGGAGTACTCGTCCTCGCCAGTCCGATTGTGCTCGTGCAGTGGAGCAAATCCAGCCCGTATCGATCGACCTCTCGCGGAAGAACGATTTGCTCCCATACCATGGATGACCAAGCCTTTAACTCCACTACGTGAAAGTTGGGGGCATCATGGATACAGGTGTTGTCTGGTCCGGGAGCTACGAAGATATAATACTCGTTGTAGTCGTCAATCGCCATCAGCCCGTGGATCAGATCCAGAGCCAGTTGATCAGAAGCGTTTTTATCCTGTCTAAAGACTAGCCGTGCTTCTATGCCTATCCTCATGGTTAATGTCTACAGGTAAGTTTTTGAAAAGAATGTTCTTTCTTGCAATGGTCTCACCACCTGTGTACTTGAACATCAAGTGTAAGAACCTTGGCAATCCAGCGTCAAGTGCTAATAGCTGATTTTTGTAAGCCGTGCCAGGTATGCCGGCAAGCAGCACAAACCCTAGAAGGCCAATGGAGATGATGAAATAGGGCTGTTGGAAGTATACCATCGCCAGAAGATTGACCACCATAAGAAAGAGTTTGGAAGGAATCAATGACTTGATCAAGAGATTGCTTAGTCCAGCTTTCAATGTCGTGTCAATCGTCAATGCTATGCGGTCAAGCGCTTTGACCGGGGATAGAGAAAACTTAAAAAGATCCCTCAGCCGAGTTCGCTCCATGAAAACCATGGCCCCTGGCAGGTAACTTGGTCGCACCCCTCTCAGCTGAAGTTGAGCATCAAGTTGCTGCGCTATGGGCTTGTTACCGTCGATCAGTGGGCAGCAGGCATGTAATAACTGCGTATCGAAGGCCATTCCTGTCCCCAGTAAGCTAGGGCAGAGGCCTAAACGCTTAGGACCCTGGCGGAAGATACTGTGATTGATCTCCTCGTTGGCTGCGATGAGCAGGTTGCGGAGAGAAGTCTTTTGTTTTGGGGTCCTATGCCCCTGTAGTACTCGTGCTCCTTTGCTATAAGCGTTGTTCACTTTTTCCAGGAAATCAAAAGCCAACACGTGGTCAGGGTCTACGATAACAGTGATGTCACTTTCCTTCGGATTCAGGTATTTTAGGGCCTCTCGTAAGGCGTGGCCATCGGTTTTCTCCTCCATATCAAGCTGCAGAATGCTCGCCTTTGTTGATTTAAGCTCCAGAAGTGTAGTGCCGGGAAGGCCGTCGGCAATCACGACCACGTCAAAATCCTTGCTATCATAGCTCTGCTGCATGGCCCGAATCGCGCTCTCTTCGATATGGGTATGCTCAGCGCGAGCGGGTATGAGTACTCGGATCCGATGGTTCTTTGGGTGCAAAATCCTTGATATTTCCTTCGAACGGATTTTTGCAAACAGGATGAAAAATAGAAAGTAAGCTGTAGACAGGGCGGTGAGGCCTAAGATGACTAGCTGTAAAAAAGTGGGCGTTGTCCATTCCATGCTCGTTGACTTATCATGCAGACATAGGGCCACGCGTAGGTCAACAGCTGGAAAGAAGCGTTCAGGATTCGTTGGTACAAGAACTGGTCCTCTTTCATTAAGAAGTTGGTCTCATGGCGGTCTAACATGCGTTAGTTCATAACAAACATAGAATAGGAGCCAGTCAGGACCAGATTAATACGATTGATGGTAGGGAAAAGCCGTTAGACGGTAAGATCTACCGATGAGCGAAATGTGGGGTCCACGGCTGATAAGCATGTTTTACACCTACTAATAGGTGGTTTTGGTCACGGGCAGTCCGAAGAGGAGGGCCACCCATGGAAGGATCTTATGCCATTTTCCGTCTTTATTTCTGGAAAATGCCCTGGAAATGCTCCTTATAAGCTACTGCTAAGAAGATATTACCAAAGAATACAAGAAATGCTACCGGATTGGGTGGAGTGAGAAAGGTGTGGAATAAAAAGATCTGAAGGGTGATCGGTCCAAGGATGGCAATACCCAATGGAACATACCGGTTGGTCAGGAGAAAAAGGCCTGCGACGACTTCCAATCCTTTCAGCAAAGGAAAGAAGTAGGCCGCTGCCATCAAACCTTGCATGTACGCCAGGGCAGTGCCCTGTAGTTCGAAGTTGGGTAGGAATTGGAAAAAGCCATTAAGACCAAATACAAAAAAGATCAAGCCAAGCAAATAACGTAGGACTGTAGCCGTGATTCGGAGCGGCTTCGGAAAGGTTGGGGTAATCGTACTCATAATAAAAAAGTAATAACATTAAATGTACATACATCAAACGATAACTGCAATAAAGGGTTCCAACCTGACCCGATACATCATAGATTTGCACATCAATGAAACCCACTGATCAAAAACTATCCCTGGTCATACCGGTCATGAATGAGGAGGACAACATCCAACCTCTTTTCGACCAAGTGAAAAATAGCTTGAACGGCCTGGACTATGAGGTAATCATGGTCGATGACGGCAGTACAGACGCTACGATCACCAGGATTCGTGAGCATGCTGACGATCGTATCAAGACGGTGGTACTCAATAAGAACTACGGTCAAACGACCGCAATGGCCGCCGGTATCGATGCGGCGACGGGGGACTATATCATCACCTTGGATGGTGACTTACAAAATGACCCATCAGATATTCCCACGATGATCGAAAAATTGGAGGACGAGCACGTGGATGTCGTTGCGGGTATTCGGGCAAAGCGAAAGGACGGCATGTTCTTCCGAAAGATACCAAGTCTCCTCGCCAATGCCATGATCAGAAAGCTGACCGGCGTCTATCTGCACGACTATGGTTGCACACTGAAGGTTTTTAAGCGCGACATCGCCAAAAATCTCGGCTTGTACGGCGAGTTGCACCGTTTCATTCCCGTGCTTGCGCAGCTACAAGGTGCGAAGTTGGCAGAGATGCCCGTAAAGCATCATCCCCGGGTGCATGGCACCTCCAAGTACGGTCTGGGGCGCACCTTTCGGGTGTTGAGTGATTTACTGTTGATGGTATTCTTCCAAAAGTATTTTCAACGACCCATGCACCTCTTTGGTACTACGGGATTGGTGACGTTTCTTACTGGGGTGGTGATCAACATGATCTTGTTGGTTGACAAATTCATTTTTGCCGAGGACATAGGCGGCAGACCGTTGCTCATCCTCGGTGTCACGCTTTTACTAGGGGGAATACAGCTTATTACCATTGGTATCGTCGCCGAGCTGATCGTAAGGACTTACTTCGAGTCTCAAAACAAGAAGACCTATCGGATTAAGGAGACATTCTAGGTGACAGACAGACAAAAGGGACTGCTCAAGACGACGGTCAAGCTCTTGATCTCGGGAGTGGCGATGACTATTGTCTTCCGATCGATCGACTGGCCACAAACCCGTAACCTCTTGTATGCGTTGCATCCCGGGTACCTGATATGGGCCATCTTGTTTTTTGCGAGCTCTAAGGTAGTGAGCGCCTACAGGCTGCTCATCTACTTTGGCAATATCGGCTTGGGCATCAGTGCCTGGTATAACCTGCAATTGGCTTGGTTGGGCATGTTCTACAATTTATTCCTCCCTGGTGGGATCGGCGGCGACGGATACA
>JBCCXG010000431.1:0-5710 GCA_039191945.1 Bacteroidota bacterium | reverse complement strand
GTTGTGGGCCTTCGGGGTAGCTTACTCGAGGGTATATCTTGGGGTTCACTTTCCACTCGACGTCATCGCAGGCATGGGTACGGGGACTCTACTCTCACTGGCCATATGGATTCTGCTCAAGTGGCAACTACAATCCGATCTCTCTGCGCTCCAATAATCGGCTCACGTACTTGCCGATCACATCGAATTCGAGATTGATGGTGTCCCCTACCTTGAGTCGCTTGAAGTTGGTATGCTCGTAGGTATACGGGATGATGGCCACGCGAAAGGAGTCATCCGTCGCATTGAAGCAAGTCAGGCTGACACCGTTGACGCAAACACTCCCCTTTTCCACAACGATGTCCTCTCCTGGAGGATAGCTAAAATCAAAAAGCCAACTCCCATCCTCCTCCTTGATACCGGTCACGGTTCCCGTCAGATCCACGTGCCCTTGCACGATATGGCCATCAAATCGGCCGTGCGAAGGCATGGAGCGCTCCAGGTTGACTAAATCACCAGGTCCCAGGCGGCCTAGATTGGATTTCTGCAGCGTCTCATCTACGGCAGTGACCCAATGGCTTCCACCTTGCACCTTTGTCACCGTCAGGCACACACCATTGTGACTCAGACTCTGGTCTATGTGAAGCTCTTCTCCAATAGGTGAGGTGAGCTCAAAGTTGACATTAGTACCCTCTTTTTCAATCCCTACTACTTCTCCTAGCGCTTCGATAATTCCTGTAAACATTGCCTGAAATTGTCCTAATTTTATTTGTCAAATGGGCTTCAAAGATAACCTAGAGGATAGCTACAGACACAAAGGTTTGCGCCGGATGTTGGTGAAAGAGATCACATCGAAGGGCATCCAAGACGAGCGCGTCCTCAAAGCTATCAGTAAGGTCCCGCGACACCTATTTTTTGATGATGCTTTCCTCGAGCATGCCTATGAAGACAAGGCCTTCCCTATCGGTCAGGGCCAGACCATTTCGCAACCTTATACGGTAGCACGCCAAACTGAGCTTCTCCGAGTCCAGCGTGGAAGTAAGATATTGGAAATAGGCACTGGAAGCGGCTACCAGGCCTGTATTCTCCTGGAGGTTGGGGCAGCAGTACACACGATAGAGTACAATAAGCACTTGTACGAAGAATGCTCATATTTCCTGCCTCGAATGGGCTACCGGCCTCATTTCTATCACGGGGATGGGTCCAAGGGATTGCCCCAGCAAGCTCCGTTTGACGGCATCCTGGTGACCGCCGGAGCGCCCAATGTACCAGCTACTCTGGTATCACAGCTAAAAGTAGGTGGCAGGCTGATCATCCCCGTGGGAAACGACCGCCGTCAAATGATGTTGGAGATCATCAAGGGTGCGGGAAACAAGATCAAAAAAAAGGAACACAAGTATTTCAGCTTTGTACCTTTGCTCGGCGAATTTGGCTGGAATGAGTAAGAAGAAGAAAAAATGCAGTGATTCTCAGGTGACGAAGACTGAGCTGGTGCTGCCCAATGATACCAACACCCTCAACAACCTCATGGGGGGTCGCCTGATGCACTGGATGGATATCGTATCCGCCATCGCCGCCCAAAAGCATTCGAATCGCATCGTAGTCACAGCTTCCGTAGACAACATCTCGTTTTCTAAACCTATTCAGCTTGGTGATGTCGTGACGCTCAATGCGTTTGTCACCCGCGCCTTCAACTCTTCAATGGAGGTCTACATAAGTGTCAGTGCGGAGGATATCCCCTCGGGAGACAAAACCGACACGAATACCGCATTCTTCACCTTTGTGGCCGTAGACCAGAGCGGCAGGCCTATCGATGTCCCGGAAGTCTTTCCGGAGACAGACTTTGAAAAAGAATTGTATGATGGGGCCCTGAGGCGGCGGCAACTGCGACTGGTTCTGGGTAAAAGAATGAAGCCCTCAGAGGCGACCGAGTTGAAATCAATATTTGATCTGGATTGATACCTGACGAACACCTTCCTTTTTTCATTACCGAAGAGCTTTTCGTAATGAAGGAGCGAGCAGCATCTGCTGAGAAACTCGCGCCCGCACTCCCGAAGGAACCAGATGCGGAGACTGTAGCTTCAGCGGAACCGTCTATCATCAAGCATGATATCATTGTGGTATGTGACAGCTGGAGCGCCGCGGAAAAAGAACTCCTGGGCAAGATCCTATCTGCCGTACGAGTGGATATCAAAGATGTGCTACTGATTGAAGAGATACCGAATCAGCCGATGGAATATGAACGCCTCTTGATTTTCGGTGATCAGTCTCTGCACTCCGCCGATGGTGAATTGTACTTACCAAGTAAAGACAATCGATCACTCCGATCCAAGTCGCTTACCGTACTAAGTCAGTCACAAGAAGAGAAAATGAAGCTATGGGCTGCGCTCAAAAAGTGGTTTAACCTCTGAGGAGAACGCAAAGTGGTTACCCAAAAATCTCCTCCAGCTTGGAGCGCAAAGTCTCTCCCCTCAAACCTTTCGCAATGATCTTTCCGTCAGGATCGATCAGGTAAGTAGCCGGGATCGCATTCACTTGGTAAGTCTTTGCTGCCTCCGAATTGAAGTATTTCAAATCGGAAATATGCTTCCAGGTGAGCCCATCATCTGCGATCGCTTTTACCCATGCCTCCTTCGTTCGATCCAACGATACACCTAAGATTTCGAAGTTTTGTTGACTGTATTTGTTGTACAACCGGACGACATTGGGATTTTCTTGTCGGCAGGGTCGACACCATGCCGCCCAAAAGTCAATCAACACGTAATTTCCTCTCAATGAGCTCAAAGACACAACGTCGCCATCGGGACTGGGAAGGGAAATGTCAGGGGCGTCGGATCCGACTGACACACGTTTTAGCAACGAAACCTTCGACTTGAGATCCTCGGTAAAGGAATGTCCCGGCAATCCTGACTCGAATAGGTTCACAAGGGTATCTGCGAAGCCGATGTTTTTTTCGATCTCAATAAAGTTCGCACCATAGAGTGCTGCCAAAGAAGGTGCCGCATCCAAAATCACTTGTCGCAGTGCCTGCCGATTTTTTCCATCCACAGTATAGTACTGCTCCACGATATCGTTGAAGGTTTGCACGTCGCCATTGGTTCGAGCACGGATCGCCTCCTGATTGAGCATGTTTTCATCGCTCCTGCGCTTCTCTTCAGCCGCTAATATTTTGTCCAATAGGTCCGTATCCGGCGACCCTGATACTGACTTAAATCCATCTGGCCGGTCACCATCTACTTCCACCTCAATCAGCTCTTCTTTGCCATTTACAATCACGTTCACCATTTGGCGACCGTAGAAGTTGAAGCGTACGAATGAAGCTTCGGGGAGATCTAGGTAAGTCGTAAATGATCCATCGGTGGCCACGTCCACAGTATCGACAGCCAACAGCTCCGTAGTCGTCAACCGTTCGATCACCACCATCTCTCCTGGCAAGGGCTGTTTGATGAGCCCCTGTACTTTCACCCCAGCATGCTCGGTACCGCTGCAAGACAACAGAAAGAACAAGGGAATGGCCACCCATAAGTTTGCTCGCTTCATGATATATGGTTTACTTCTGGATTTTGATTGTATTGGACAAAGGAACAAACGACGGATCGAACGACAAAATTCCCTAACATACTTACTTTCCTACCTCTACCGTATCAAGGGCCTCTCTCAAGATCGCATTGGCCGACTTCGGGTCGATTTTGCCCTGCGTCTTCTTCATCATTTCGCCCATAAAAAATCCAATGAGTCCTTTCTTACCTTTCTGATAAGCCTTGACCTTATCTGGCCATTCATTGATCACGCTTGCGATGATAGGCCCCAGGCTCTCTTCATCTCCATCTTCGGTCAATACGCCCAAAGCCTCAGCGACTTCCTTAGGGTGGGCTTCGGGCTGCTTCAACAGTTCAGGAAAAACCTGCTGAGAAGCAGCAGTATGACTGATTACTTTCGTTTCTACCAAATCCACCAACGCCACCAAAGCGTCGGGACGGAGTGGAAAATCTGCAATCTGCATCGATCGATCATTGAGGTAAGATTTGACCGGGCCCATGAGCCAGTTGGAAGCCGACTTATGGTTTTTTGTTTGTTCAAAGACCGCTTTGGCGTATATCGCCATGCCGGGATCATCGATCAGTACAGCTGCGTTATATTCGGGTAGCTTGTAGCTTTCAGTAAAGAGACGGAATAGCTCCTCAGGAAGAGGAGGCATTTCATCCTTCAGCTGTTTCATCCACTGGTCTGATACGTGCACTGCGCTCAAATCAGGCTCTGGAAAGTACCTGTAGTCGTTCAGTTCCTCCTTGGTCCGCATGCCCCTGGTAATTCCCCGATCAGCGATAAATGTCCGAGTCTCGGAGATCACTTCTTCACCATCCTCCAGTATAGCAATTTGACGTTTGCGCTCATGCTCAATGGCTCGCGCCACATTACGCATGCTGTTCATGTTTTTGATTTCCACTTTCTTTCCCAGCTCTGAACTTCCCTTCTTTCGGACAGAAATGTTGGCATCGCAGCGCATACTTCCCTCCTCCATATTACCATCGCTGATCCCTAGGTAGCGTACCAAGCGTCGAATAGCCGTAAGCACTGCCGATGCTTCCTCAGCATGATGGATGTCGGGTTGTGTCACAATTTCTATCAGGGGTGTGCCTGCTCGATTGTAGTCGACCTGCGTCCGATCGCTGCCGGGTACGTGAATCGACTTCCCCGCATCCTCCTCCAGATGTATTTTGAATAAGTGGATATCCCGCTCTCCACCAGACAGTGTCTTGACTGGTACATACCCATGGACGCAGATGGGTGTGCGATCTTGCGTTAGCTGATAGCCTTTGGGTAGGTCCGGATAGAAGTAGTTCTTCCTGTCGAAGATGAAGTCCGTCGAAATCTCGCAGTGGCAGGCAAAGCCCATTTTTATTGCGTAACCAATGACTTCTTTATTGAGCTTGGGCAAAGCGCCGGGGTGGGCCAGCGTGACGAACCCGATGTTCTGATTCGGATCATCACCATAAATCGCTACATCTGAGCTGAAGATCTTACTCTTGGTTTTGAGTTGGACGTGTACCTCGAGGCCTACATCCAGATCATATCTGTCAATTATCTTCTGATCTAGTATCATGCCGTCTCCCCTATTTGATCCAACAATATGCGCTTGCCCGACGCTAGTGCCTGATCTAATCCAGCCGCGTCTTTGCCTCCGGCAGTAGCGTAGAAGGGTTGTCCCCCGCCTCCACCTTTGATGGACTTGGCCATTTCCCTTATGAGGTGAGAAGCATTTAGGCCCTGGCTTTTTACCAGCTCTTCGTCGATCATAACGGTGAGCAGTGGTTTCTCATTGACCACCGCTCCTATCAGCTGGATCAAATGCTGGTGTTCCTTTTTTAGCTGAAAAGCGATGGATTTGACCCCATCAGCATCCGGAAAGTCCTCTTTTGCGACCAACATCTTGGCGCTTCCATGATCCTCGATGAGTGTCTGAAACTTTTGTTTCGTCGCGGACAATTTTTCTCGTTGCAGTTGCTCCACTTGCTTACGCAGCGTCTGACGCTCTTGCACAAGCTCTTCAATCGCCTTTAGTGTGTCCTGAGGGCCTTTGAGTAGCTCGTTGACCTTGGAAAGTGTTGCTGACTGTTCATCAACAAATCTATCTGCACCTACCGCCGTCACAGCCTCGATGCGCCTCACCCCTGCTGCTACGGATCCCTCAGACACAATCTTGAGGTGGCCTATCTTCCCGGTGGACGAC
>JBCCXG010000430.1:0-5711 GCA_039191945.1 Bacteroidota bacterium | reverse complement strand
TGGGGTTGGTTGGTAAATGAGAGTGTCCTCATTGCTAACCATGCCTGGAAGACACCCGACAAAAAATATCGGTTATTCCCGGACCTAGTTCCGGGATCTCCTCACAAGCGAGCAGTATCGAATTTTGGCAAGGAGACCCCGGAATAAAATCCGGGGATTATTGCAGATGATATTTTTGTCTGTCGTCGTCTTTTACAGGAATGAGGTATTAGTAAGGCGCTCGAGGATGACGCCTGGGGAATTCGTAGGAAGAACTATTGTTAGATGCAATGAGGATCTCCGGGGCAAAACGAAAAGTCAAGTGGTTCGTGAGGCGCTGGAATCCCTCATACTTCTGGAGAAGAGAAAACAGCTCATCTCTTTCAAAGAGAAAATTGATCTGGACATAGACCTCGATTCGCTTAGAGATCGATAATGTGGAAATACGCTGCCCTTGTCATGTTGAGGACCGCTTTCTGCACGCTATGGGCCGAAGCTGCTGCACACGCTCCAGTTGAAGCCGATCGCTCAAGAACGTCATCCCTGAGAACCTAGCCAGTCGTCCTCGTTTTGTGAATATTCTGCGAGTCAGGGATCTATTTACTGAATTGGGCCAACTGGCACTTGCCGATAGGTCTCGCAACTGCGGGCTTGATGCAGATTGGTTCCCTCTCTTTTGATCACTCCCATGAATAGATTCCTGACTCACAGACTAAAGCTGCAAATGTGTACCGATGTGCATAAACCCGAATCATGCAATAACCTTCCAACTACCCAAATAAATATCCTCATAATCAAGCACTTAACGCTGCATTGGCTCGTCACCATAATGATTAATTATGCCTGGACAGCCCCGCCTCCTCACCTAAGTCGCGGGCGGCGATCCGCTTGATTATCTTGATATTTAGCTGCTCGTTTAGAAATCCTATTGCATGAACCGGGATAAAGATTCATAAATGACGCAGTGGCAGGATGAGTTACACAAAGTCCCCCAACCTCAAAAAAGGCCGGAAGCATAAGTCCGAGACGAGGCAAGCCTGTGGGTAGTCAGCGGGGGCGAAGACTCGGACATGCGCGAGGAGGCCCCGATCCCGACAACTATCGGGACGATCGGGAGAGCGCTGACCATGAGCGCTGGGGTGTGCGACTCATCCATTCAGCGAGATTTCAACCGATGGTGTAAAGGGGCAGCTGAAATGAATGCAGTCGGTCGGAAGCGGTGACATTCGACCTGGAACTCGTAACTCCCTGACTTGAAACTTCTAAATCACTCCTTCCTCAACGTCGTCGCTGGATTGGTTCTCGCGGCGCGCAAGGACTGGTAACTAATCGTCATGAGGGTGATAAAAACCAACAGCAGTATGGGCAGTAAGAAAAGATCCACGGACAAATCAATGCGGTAGGCAAAGTCCTCGAGCCAGCGATGGAGGGCGAAGTAAATCAATGGCAATACCAATACGGCGGCGAGACCGATCAACGTCAGGTAATCCCGGTACAGGAGCATCAGCAGCGACATCAAACGAGCGCCGAGCACTTTGCGAATGCTGATCTCTTTGGTGCGTTGATACAGCGTAAAGGACGCCAGGCCAAACAATCCCAGACATGCGACGAGTATGGCAATAAGAGAAAAAGCGGTGAAGATCTGCCCAAATCGACGATCCGAACGGTACTGTCGGGCAAAGAAATCATCCATGAAGTCATATTTGAAGGGGTTGTCGGGGAAAAGCGCACGGTACTCCTCCTCAATGGTGGTTAACGTAGCGGGAATATCCGCCCCGGACAAACGAACGGATATCACGGCACCCGACTCGTTGAAGTAAAGGAGCATCGGCGTCTTTTCGACTTGAAGGCCCTTCCAGTGATAGTCCTTCAAAACACCTATGATGGGGAAGGCTGTGTTGCCGCCACTCTTGACTCGTTTTCCTATCGCCTCCTCAACCGTCCCTAGACCAAACTCCTTGACCAGCGTTTCATTGACCACCACCCAATGCTCCTCCGACGTCAACTCCTTGCTGTGAAAGCGACCGGCTAGCAGCTCCATTTGATAAGTCTCCATGAACTGATCATCTACAAACATCATTCGGACACCCTTACGCTCCTCGGCTTCATCGCCCTCCCGATACATGTTAGTGGTCCAATTGTAGCTTCCACCCGGGATCGCATCCGAAAAGGACACGTGACTTACAGCAGCCAGGGATTTCAGCTTATCCTGGAAGACCCGCATGGTTTGATCCATTTTGTCTCGATCCTCATAGACCATCGGACTGGTTATCGACAAGACCTGCTCTACCTCGAGGCCCAGGTCCTGACTCAACATAAATTGCAACTGGCGATGGACGGAGTAGGTGGCGGAGATCAGCACCAAACCGATCATGAGCTGGGCCGTGACCAGCACCTGCCGCAAACCAAACTTCTTACGAACCGCAACGGAAGTGCCACGCGTCGCCGCACTCAGTCCAATTCTCGATAGCACCAAGGCGGGGTACAATCCGCTGAGCAGCGTGCCCACCAGGAAGCCTACAAGGAACAACAACCAGTGTTGAGACTGGATGGCGAATCCAAACTCAAATGACTTCTCGATCACCTGGGCCAGGACGGGCATAGCAATTACCGCCAAGGCGACCCCAAGAAGCAAGGCCACAAAATTGACCAGGGCCGCCTCCGCAAGGAACTGTAGTATCAACTGACCCCTTGTGGCCCCAATGGCCTTGCGAACGCCGACTTCCCGAGCGCGACGAAGCGTTTGTGCCGTGGTCAGATTGATGTAGTTGAGCCAGGCGATAAAGATGATGAACACGGCAATCGTGGTAAAGAGCGACAGCGTCTCTGCCGTCACCATGCCTTTCGCCGTTGGATCTTTTAGGTGAAGGTCGTTCAGCGGTGTCAAAGCCACGTACGAATGAATGTCCAGTTCATCTTCCCGGCGATCCATCAGCATGTTTCGCGCCTGCTCGCCCATCACCTGCACGCTCGCTTCGGGGCTGGCGAGTATATAAGTCGTGAAGTTGGTCCAGCCCCAGCCGTCGTCCTCGGTGTACTGCTCGGCCTGCAGCAAGTCGATCATGGGCATCAGGAAACCGAACGAAAACAGCGTATTTTCCGGCAAGGTCTCAATGACGCCACTCACCTGAAACGTCCCTGGAATCCTCCCTCCAGACACTTCCAACAAGGCCCCAATGGGCTCCTTCACATCCGGCATATACTTCTGCCACATGGCCTCTGTGATGACAATGGAGTTGGGCTCGACAAGGAGCGCGTTGCGATCTCCTCGTAGCACCTTATAATCGAAGAAATCAAAGAATTGCTGATCTACAAAGTGGAGTTTCTCCTCGTCCTCGATGAACTGCCGAGTCTTCCCAGATACATTGTCTCGATAGGTCACCACAGAAGCGTCATCAAAGCCATGGGTGCGTACCATGGCCTCAACACCCGGTAGCTCCTCCAGAATGGTCGGACCCATGGCGTAGCCAGAACCTTGGTATCGATTTATCAAAACACTGTCCCTGAAGTCCTCCTTGTCCACGCGATAGATGTCGTGCTTCCGGCTGTGAAACTGGTCATAGCTCGACTCAAAGGCCACATACTGAAGAATCACAAGGCACGACGCAATACCGATGGTGAGGCCCAGGATATTGAACAGCGACGACGTCTTGTGCTTGAGTAGGTTTCTGCTGCCGCTTTTGAAGTAGTGAGAGGGCATTCCGATGTAATTCATTTGTTGCTGAGGATTGAGAGGTTTGATGATGGAGGGCCGAAAGAATCGAATCACGGTCCAGATGAATTGACGGTTGGCGAAGAATCGGCCATAATCCCGAACGTTGTCATCATATGCTTCTTCCAGATCCCCTAGGATATATTCTTTCAGTTCTTCACGTGCGTACCATTCAAAAAAGCGTACGAAGAGCCTGGGTGGTTGTGGACTGCTCATAGGTCGCTGCTCAGTCCCGGAGCCAACTTCCAAAGGTTGACCCTGGAGTCTTTCATTTCATGAAGCAGCGATTTACCTGCATTGGTAATCCTGAAGTACCGCTTCTTCCTGCCACCCCGGACCTTGGTAGCCCCACCGTAGTGCGATGCCAGCAACCCCTTCTCTTCCAGCCGATAGCAGGTGACGTGTACGGAACTTAGATTGACTTTCCGACCCTGATGGTTCTCAAATGCCTGTACAATGGCGTTGCCGTAGGCCTCCTCACCCAGTATGAGCACCAGGGTCAGCACCAGCTCTTCGAACTCACCAAGAAATGTTGTTCTCCCCATTAGTATAAGAATTGTCAAACTAATATACGGAGCATTTCTATAAGAGTTGTCAAAGAAATGAAAATGCCTTACTGAATCTCACTCTCAAGGGCATTTGCCGCTTGACCGGCACAGACAGACCGGTACTTGAAATACCATATAATGGAGAAAAGGGGCGTCTATGACCCTAGAAAGGACGAGACAATTGGTCAGATCATCCTATCAAGGACCTGATTCCCGATATCATAAAAGGCATCATTGGTACACTGTTGCGGATGTTGAATCTGCCCCAAAAGGAGCTTTCATTGGCCAGGAACTCCAATATTTTCTCTGGCGGATTACGATTAAACAGCTGCGAAAACACCTGCTGTCCCGAGAGGCGTTCCTGCAGCAATACGTCCAGCAATGTACGGTCATACCAATCAAACACGCGCTGTATGTATCGGGGCCCAACCGCCGGCGTCTTGTCGCTACGCAGGTATCCGATGAGCTCCTTGGTGTTCTTCTGCACAAACTGAAAGGTGTATCCGGTACTGGCCTTCGTATAGCCTCCCGCCGTCCCAATGTTGATGATCCTTTTCCCAATGTGCTTTTTGAAGCTTTGTGTGGTCATCGGGATCACGCCAAATTCCGTGTGTGTGATGTCATAGTCGGATATACCCAATCGATCCCTGATGTATCGCTTCAACTCCAGGTCGTAGGCTTCGTCGGCTAATACTTCCCTGCTGAACAGCGTATACTCTACCAATGCTTCGTCCTGGCGCGTTGGCAAAAAGTACATGAAGGTCGTGCCGTGCTCCTGTGCCATTCTGAAGTCCATGAAAGTTGCTTTGTCGTCATTGAAGCGCGCGGTGTCAGTCTTGATGAACCACCCTTTGAAGTGCTGCAACAAGGTGTTGTCCACGGTCATGTCGGGATCAAAAAGCCTGGTGGAATTGAACACATAGTCTGCTGAGTATTCGGAATCGCTCGTTTTGACCGTCGCCTTGTCCGGGAGTGACTTGATCGCCTCGATCGGCTCTTGCTTGAAAGTGACGTTTTCGAATTGCCCGGCATGCGAGAGCACATGATCGTAAAAATCGGCGGCTCGAACCATCTTGTAGTGGTATTGCTTTAACTCGAACTCCACTTGGGCATCGGGGCTACAGAACTCCAGGGTGCTCCATTGCTTATGGATGATGGATTCGAAGAGGCCCTCTCCCCGCTCCCAAAAGCAATAGGTCCGGTCATTTTGGTTCTTCTTGGCCTTGTCCAAAACCAGTATTCTTTTGCGGCTCAATGGTTCCTCCTGCAAGAGGCAGTAGAGCAGACTCAAGCCCGACAAACCTGAACCGGCGATGATGTAATCGTAATTCATTTGACGCAACTCAATCCCGCCCAGCTCCCACAACCGCTCGCATCTCAGTCTGTAATCGCGCAACAACCCCCGTTTCTTCTAAGTAGAGGTTCCTGGTCTCACTCGGGTCATTTGCCAAATTGTAGAGTTGGCCCGCTGG
>JBCCXG010000429.1:0-5715 GCA_039191945.1 Bacteroidota bacterium | reverse complement strand
GTTGGGGGCTGTCTTCCCAAGATCTGGTGGTGAATACAACTTGTTGGGGAGGGTTTACCACCCGGCACTGGGGTTTGTGGCTGGTTGGGTCTCAGTTACTGTCGGGTTTGCCGCGCCAGCTTCCTTAGCTGCGATGGCGTTTGCTTCCTATATCGCTACGATTTTTCCGAGTATTTCGCTGGATCACACGGCTGCTGCTTGTGTCTTGGTGCTCAGCGTGCTGCATGGTGCTTCCGTCTCCGTCGGGAGCCGATTCCAAAATATCATGACGCTACTCAAAGTGGGGTTGATCTTGCTTTTTGTAGTCCTAGGCTTGACTTCCGCCGGTACAGGGATATCCTGGACGCCCAGTACCAGTAGTTGGTCAGAGATTACCAGCGGCTCCTTTGCGGTATCATTAGTCTATGTTGCCTACGCTTATACAGGTTGGAACTCTTCCATCTACATCATCGATGAGATGAAAGCACCAAGAAGAGATCTTCCCCGTTCCCTGTTTATCGGGACGCTCATTGTGACCTTGCTTTATGTAGCGCTCAACATGATTTTCTTGCACACCGTGCCCATTGCTGATCTGGCGGGAAAGATAGAAGTGGGTGTACTCTCCGCAGAATCGATATTTGGGGCAGGGGGTACGCATTGGGTGGTTTTGGCGATTGCCGTCTTGTTGATTTCCACGGTGAGTTCCTATGTGTTTTTAGGCCCAAGGGTTTCAAAAGTCATGGGCGAGGACCTCGTTGGATTGAGTTGGTTGTCAAAGACCAACCATCGAGGCATCCCACTGAACGCATTTATCTTCTCCACCATCCTGAGTTTAATTTTTATTTACACGGGCACTTTTGAGCAAGTATTGGTCTACACCAGTTTTTTGCTCATTTTGATCACGACGCTCACGGTTGGTGGTGTTTTTATCGTTCGGTGGAAGAGGCTCCATTTGTCGGCATCCTACAAAACTTGGGGCTATCCTCTGACACCCGCTATTTTTGTCCTGGTCAGTTTGTGGATGCTGGTATTTGTGGTCATGGATAAGCCTGGCGAAAGCATGGTCGGTGTGGTTATCCTGATTGTTGGCCTGATCCTATATTACCGGCTTGAGCGTCGGGGGAAAAAAGGTCATTAGATCGGGCCTTTGAAAAAAAATCCCAGAGCACGACCCCCACGCTCACCGATACGTTGAGGGAGTGTTTCGTACCATATTGAGGGATCTCGAGGGTGCTATCGACCATTTGCATTGCCGCTTCTTCTACACCAAAAACTTCATTGCCAAATATGAATGCGTACGATTTGTCCTGAATGGGTTGAAAGTCTGTCAGTGATTGGCTCTGCTCCGCTTGCTCAATAGCCAGTAGTTCATACCCCTGAGATCTAAGAGCCTCCAGGGCTTCCTTGGTTTCTTGCCAATAGCTCCACTTGACAGAATCTGTGGCGCCCAATGCCGTTTTGTGAATTTCTCGATGCGGGGGCGTGGCCGAGATACCAGTCAACAGTATTTCTTGCACCCGAAACGCGTCCGACGTCCGGAAGGCCGCTCCAATATTGTGCATGCTGCGAATGTTGTCGAGGACGATAACCACCTTGAGCTTAGGGCTATTTTGATAGTCCTCGAGAGAGAGCCGGTCTAGTTCTTCGTTTTTGAGTTTTCGCATAAGATCTCAATTTCGTTTCCTTAATATTGCTCTTAATCCCAATTCCAAAACTCAGTCATTTCCGCCGCATGGCCAAGACCAAAGAGAAAAGCAAAGAGACGCCATTGATGAAGCAATACAATGCCATCAAAGGCAAGTATCCCGGTGCTTTGCTGCTCTTCCGTGTCGGAGATTTCTATGAAACGTTTTCAGAAGATGCCGTGACCACGAGCAAGGTCTTGGACATCGTGCTGACCAAAAGGTCCAATGGCTCAGCATCCGAAGTGGAGTTGGCTGGATTTCCTCATCATGCACTAGATGCTTACTTACCCAAATTGGTCAGAGCAGGTCATCGTGTGGCCATTTGTGATCAACTGGAGGATCCAAAAACTGTGAAAGGCATTGTAAAGCGAGGTGTGACCGAATTGGTGACGCCTGGCTTGGCCATGAGCGAGAACGTCTTGGACCAGAAGCGAAACAATTATCTGGCTTCGATCTATTTTACCAAGGAGGCATGCGGCATCGCATTTCTGGATCTCTCTACCGGTGAGTTTTTTGTTTCTGAAGGGGATCGAGACCACGTCGAAAAGATGGTTCAGGGTTTTAGTCCGGCGGAAATCATCTACTCCAAGCGCGACCGAGACTATTACGATGCCACCTTTGGAGACCACTTCAACGACCTCGCCCTAGATGACTGGATCTATGCGCAGGACTTTGCCTACGAGCGATTGCTGGGCCACTTTGCAACGACCAGCCTGAAAGGGTTTGGCATTGAGGAGATGAAGCTGGCGATCGTTGCTGCGGGGGCCGTGCTGCATTACCTGGAAGCTACCGAGCACAGACAGATCGCCCATATTACAGGCATTTCCCGGCTAGAAGAGGAGCGCTTCATGTGGCTGGACAAGTTCAGTGTGCGCAACCTGGAGCTCCTGCGTGCGCAGCAATCTGATGGGACCGCGTTGATTGATATTCTGGACCGGGTCGTCACCCCGATGGGGGGTCGGTTATTGCGTAAGTGGCTCGTACTGCCTTTGAAAAATCGCAAGGAGATTGAGTCGCGATTGGATGTGGTGGAGGCCTTTGTGGCCGATGAAGACTTGCTGGGTGCAATTGTAAGCCAGCTACAATCAATAGGAGATCTGGAGCGGCTGGTGTCCAAGGTTGCCACAGGCCGCATCAATCCTCGTGAAATCCTTCTGCTGGCTAAGAGTCTGGCGAGCCTGGAGCCCATCCAGCTTGTGCTAGGGAAGTCCTCTACCGAAGTTTTTCATCGATATGCCGACCGCCTCCACCTATGTACGCAGTTGGTAGATGAGATCCAAAGTAAGGTACGGAAAGACGCTCCGATGCTTGTACACCAAGGCAATCTGATACAGGATGGGGTCGATCAGGAGTTGGATGATCTGCGCAAGATCTCTAGATCTGGCAAGGATTACCTGTCCCAGATCAAGGAGCGAGAAATGGAGCGGACCGGTATTTCTTCGCTCAAGATCGCCTACAACAAAGTGTTTGGCTATTACCTGGAGGTGACGAATGCTCACAAAGAGAAAGTCCCTGAGGAATGGATCAGAAAGCAAACCCTGGTCAATGCGGAGCGATACATTACGGAGGAACTCAAAAGTTACGAGGAAAAGATACTGAACGCGGAAGATCGAATGGTGGTGATCGAAACGCGTTTGTTCCAGGAAGTAGTGACCCATGCCGCCGAATACATCGATCTGATCCAGCAAAATGCGCAGGTGGTGGGTACGTTGGATTGTCTGAGCAATTTTGCCATCCTCGCGCGCCAATATAGTTACTCAAAGCCCACGCTTTCTGATGAAAGTGTTCTGGATGTCAAGGAAGGCCGGCATCCGGTCATCGAGCAATCCCTTCCTCCGGGAGAGAAGTACGTGCCCAACGACGTCTATCTGGACCATGAATCACAGCAGATTGTGATCATTACGGGTCCGAATATGGCAGGAAAGTCAGCCCTTCTCCGACAAACGGCGTTGATTACGCTTTTGGCACAAATTGGCTGCTACGTTCCTGCGGGTTATGCTAAGATCGGGATCGTAGATAAGATTTTTACGAGAGTAGGCGCCTCGGATAACCTGTCTCGTGGAGAGTCGACGTTCATGGTAGAGATGACCGAGACCGCGAGCATATTGAATAATCTAAGTGATCATAGTTTGGTGATCATGGACGAGATCGGTCGAGGTACCAGTACCTACGATGGGATTTCGATTGCATGGGCAATTGTCGAGCACCTCCACAAGCATCCGAAGCACCGGGCCAAGACGCTCTTTGCTACCCACTACCACGAGTTGAACGAATTGGCCACTGATCTGCCTCGCGTCAAGAATTTCAATGTCTCTGTTAAAGAGCTGGATGGGAAAGTGGTCTTTCTACGAAAGCTAGTCCCTGGGGGCAGTGAACATAGCTTTGGTATTCACGTAGCCCAATTGGCAGGAATGCCCAATGAGATCGTCATAAGGGCCAACGAAATCCTCCTCCATCTGGAAAAGGAAAAGCTTCCAGAAAAGCAACGCGAGAAAATGGAGCAACTCAAGACTAACGAGTTTCAGCTTAATCTATTCGATGCGGACCCGCGATTTGAGGAAGTGATGAAGTTGCTGAGCGCGATCGATATTAATACGATTTCTCCCGTCGAGGCACTCCTAAAACTCAACAAGGTGAAGGATGTCCTGAAGGGGGGTGCTTAGTGGTTTCGTGGATCGCGCCTTAGCAATATCCCGGTCCGGAAGTTCCACGCAGAGGCCAGTAACATTCCCAAGGAGAGCCAATGATAAAATGCTTTGGACTCGCCTAAGGCGTAGGGTATTACTTCGATGAATCCGATGGCGGCTAGCCACAAAAAGCCGTATCCTAGGAATTTATTGGTCTTGTTGCGGCGAGATTGTTTTTCAAAAGAGGTCGAACTATCCATAGGGTACCATTTGATCGTAAATTAAGATAAATCATAGCCTGAGGGAAGAGCGTTGGCCCCTAGTATCACTTATCAGACAAATCATATGGCGATGAACACACTGAAAGTTTGTCCGCGGATCGGTGAAAAAGAAGTGACCGATGCATTGCTTTTATAAGGCATTGACATAGATTTGCAATCCTTTTTAAAACAAAGGATACGCGAGAGTAGCTCAGCTGGTAGAGCACAACCTTGCCAAGGTTGGGGTCGCGGGTTCGAATCCCGTCTCCCGCTCTAAAAGAAGCCGGATTATGTCCGGCTTCTTTTGTTCCGTTGCTGCCCGGGTGGTGGAACCTGCCTGCCGGCAGGCAGGTTGGTAGACACTCAGGCACAGAAAATGAAGATATATGTCTATGCTATTAGTAGCACCACTAGGAGCTACATTTATGTAGGCATGAGCGACAATCTCAGAAGGAGATTAGAGCAGCACAACGCTGGGAAGAACAGGACAACTAAGCCCTATCTTCCTTTCGTGTTAATTTGGGTTGAAGAGTTCCCATCACGTTCTGAGGCCCGAAAGAGAGAGAAATATTTAAAGTCTGGAGTGGGTAAGGAGTTTCTAAAAGCTTGCAAGCCTATTTCTTTGGACTAATCAAGCCCGGGTGGTGGAATTGGTAGACACGCAGGACTTAAAATCCTGTGACCCTTAAAGGTCGTATGGGTTCAAGTCCCATCCCGGGTACCATTTCCCTTCAATACCTCTGATTTCCACCAGGGGTATTTTTTTGCCCATCAATTGGGACAGCCTGATTTGCTTTTGAGGAATAGTTCAGTGGTGGAACCTGCCTTTCTCCAGAGTGGTAGAAACGCAAGACTAGGCGTTCCCGACTTAAAATCCTGTGACCCTTAAAGGTCGTATGGGCCTGCCTGCCGTAGGATAGGCCTGCCTGCCGCAGGTAGGTTCAAGTCCCATCCCGGGTACCATCTCCCTTCAATACCTCTGATTTCCACCAGGGGTATTTTTTTTGCCCATCAATTAGGATACCCCTGACGTGCTTTTTAGGAATAGTTCTGTGTTGGAGCCTGCCTTTCTCTAGAGTGGTAGACACGCAGGACTGGGCGTCCCCGACTTAAAACCCTGTGACACTTAAAGGTCGTATGGGCCTGCCTGCCGTAGGATAGGCC
>JBCCXG010000428.1:0-5721 GCA_039191945.1 Bacteroidota bacterium | reverse complement strand
AGAGCGTGGATCGATCAATATTCAATCGCTTGGCAGCTGTGGTCTTATTATAGCGCACTTCCTCCAAGACCCGAACGATGGTTTCTTTCTCCTGTTGCTCGTGGAGCTCCTTCAGGTCATACGGCTCGGCCTCTGCTGCCAACACATCCCTGGTAGTGCTGCTGGACTCGAGTTTCAAGACATCCGGGATATGCTCGGTCGTGATGTGCCTGGACTGGCAGATCAGGGTGGCACGTCGCACGATGTTGCGTAGTTCACGAAGGTTACCGGGCCAGTGATAGCCATTAAATACCTCCTGCACGCGATGATCAAAGCCCTCTATGTCCTTTTCCAACTCCTGATTGGCCTGGGATAGAAATAGTTGCGAGTATTCATCGAGGTCCTCCAGGCGCTCCCGAAGGGGCGGTAGTTTGATTTCAAATTCGTTCAAGCGATGAAAGAGATCCAACCGAAAGGCCTGACGACTGACGGCCTGTAGCATGTTTTCGTTCGTCGCCGCGATCAGACGTACGTCTACACTGATGTCTTTCTGCCCTCCAATGCGGCGGACTTTCTGCTCTTGCAGCGCACGGAGCAGCAGCAACTGTACATCGTAGGGCAGATTGCCTACCTCATCCAGAAACAACGTGCCGTGGTTGGCGCTCTCGAAGAGGCCGGGCTTGTCAGTGGTCGCCCCGGTGAAAGCACCCTTGTGATGGCCAAACAATTCGCTACCCGCAAGCTCTCTAGACAACGAACCACAATCGACCGTAGCAAAGGGTTGATGACTTCGCTTACTCTGCTCATGGATCATTCGTGCGGCGTATTCCTTACCGGTTCCGCTTTCACCGATGATCATCACACTCATTTTCGTCGATGCAACGAGGGATATGTGGTCCCAAACTTGCTGATTCTGCTTGCTACTACCGACAATATAGTTGGGACTGTGAGAGGAGGCGAGGATCGGAGAGGGGACCGGTTTTGATTTGACACTGCGATTTCTCAGTCCGGATTGGATAGTGAGCAGTAGCTCATCGGGTATGACGGGCTTGGTGACAAACTCAAAGGCCCCCACCTTGATGGAGTTCACCGCAGTCCGCACATCTGAGTAGTTGGTGATCAGGATCATCACTGGCGCAGCCCCACTCTTTTGTTTGATGAGCTTCATGAGCTCTAGGCCATTCAGATCGGGTAGCTTGAAGTCCGTCAGCACCAGATCCGGCTGAGACATCTCCAACGCCTCGAGGGCCGACTTCGCACTATGTACGGAAGTCACATCGTACGCGTGCCTGGCCAGCAGCGTCGACAGCATGCGATTAAATGACGGGTCGTCATCGACAATCAGTATCTTCTCTTTCATCGGTAACAGTACCCCAATGGGATTCTAGTCAACAAAGATAACGGTATCGGCGCGTTGCTAGAAAAAAGAAGGCCGCCCCGGATAAGGGACGGCCAACGTTCAGCTGGTCCTAATGGAAAGGATGAACATTCTCCACTAGTCACTATGGATTGCCGGTTGTTAATGATGCGACTGCCTAAGTGTTCACCACTTTCTCCCTCAGTAGGTTTCCCTGGAGGTCGAAGTGGACAGCCATCTTCTCTTGACCTTTTTGGACTACAAACTCGATATAGGTCTCTGTCGGTGTCTTCACTTCATAGATCAGTAGCACCTCGCTGTTGGCATACGTGGTCTCGTTATTCCACCCTTCTTTCACGGCGCTAGGGACCTCTTCCATCTCGATCTCTGTTTTCTCTTCTTGCTGATCAATGATGGTCGTCACATGAAGTTCAGTGGCCATGGCCGTTGTCGCGCTTGCCGCAATGAAGAGGACTGCAACGACGCCTAAAAATAGCTTTCTCATTTTTCCACAGTTTTGTTTGAAATTCATTTCCTAGAGATAGGAGAAAGCCGTGCCAGAATCAGCGCATAGTGGCATCATTCTGAAATTCAGATAGATACGAAATCAGACGGAGGGCCTTCATCGTCAGGTTATCCCACAAAGTGTAGGAACTTTCCCACACTATTCCACAATGCGGACGAGAACACTTTGAGTCAGTGCTGCTTCATCTCTTGAAAAGCAGCCGATGGATTGAACAACGGGGCTGTTGGAGGCTGATCCTAGCTGTCCGATCGTTCGATTGCGGACATTTTATCGCACACTATTGCACTTGTTTAAGGTTTAATATTATAATAAATACCTGATAATCAGTGGTTTAATTAATTGGCATTTCGCTTGAATAGCAAAAAGCAAGACGTTACGCTCATGACTACGGACCTTCGATACATCCTTCGGCGCACTTTGTCCAATCGCATCACGACACTCATCAACATGCTCGGACTCACGATTGGCATAGTCGTGGCCATTGTACTGGTCAACTACTATGTGCAGGAGAGCACCTATGACCATTACCATACGAAGGCAGATCGGATCTACCAGGCCATCAGCCGGGTGGCGTTCAATCAAGGCAAGCCGACGACGATGTCCATTTCGTTTGGGAACCTGGCTGCAAGCTTGCAGGACAACCTCCCACAGGTGGAAAACACAGCACGCTTGTACGGACCTGACTGGGTTGAGGTGGATCTTCCCGGAGTGAGGTACAACGATATCCAGTTACTCAGATTGGATTATTCATTTTTCGATTTATTCGACTACCCTGGTCTCACGCCAGGTGCATTTAAGATGCCCAATGATGCCATGGTCACTCAGCAGTTAGCCGATCGACTATTTGACGGTCATGCCATAGGAAAGAGCATTACCGTAGAAAATGAGGAATACTTGATTCGATCTGTGATTGAGATCCCCAAACAGACGGCCTATCAGTTCGATATCGCCTTGCCCTTGGAGTCGATGGCCTTTTTCGATGAGCTGGAAGATGGGGGACTGGAATTTGAGACTTACGCGCTCTTGCGTGACTGCACGAACCCTACCGCCGCCGCTCAAGACTTGGGTGCTCACTATGATAGCTTCATGACGTCGGTCTGGCCCCGATATGAGGCGTCCAATTTCTTTCTCCCGCTCAAGGAATTGTACCTCAATACAGCCGGGGTCCGGACACGAATGGGTAATGGCAACCGGGATCAGCTCAGTATTATCCTCACCATCGCTTGGGTGGTATTGGTCCTGGCACTCATCAATTACATGAACCTCCAGATAGCCAGTAACCATACTCGCGCGGTGGAGACAAGGCTTAAAAAAATACTGGGCGCGAGCAAAGGCCATTTGCTACAGCAGGGTATTTTGGAGTCATTGCTAGTGATCAGTCTGTCGGCGATACTCGCCATTGCCATCTTGGACCAGTTTTATCAGTCAGATCTCAGCTCGCTTTTTGGCAGTCGCCCATTAGGTATCAGAGATTGGGAAGCACCCCATTTTGCGATTTTTGTTGGGATCGTCTTGCTCGTGGGGACCATCGCCGGCGCTGTTCCCTCTTTGAAGCTATTCAACCGCCATGGCATGACCCAGCAGTCTCTGAGAGACAAACGTTTGGGGAAGTTCACCGTGGGGCTCGTCGTATTTCAGTTCTTCATTACTGCGTCACTATTGGTGTCGATCATGTTTGTCAACCTGCAGATGGACTTTATTCGGCAGCAGCCCAAGGGGTACGACGCCGAGCAAGTCCTGGTGGTCGACAACCTGGGCGACATTCACAATGAAAACTATGCCTTGATCAAGTCACAGTTGGAGCAGCAGACTACGGTATTGTCGGTAGGCGCTGCGCAGAGTGCCCCGGGAAGTGGCGCTAGTGGTCAGTTCGTTCACCGCCGGGACCGTTCCAAGGATGAAGGCATCGATGTCGCGCACATTCGTACCCTGGACGGTTATGTAGAGACACTTGGACTACAGTTTGTCGCGGGGGGTGATTTCACGATCACCAAACCCGGGGGCGGTCATCAGTTCATTCTCAACCAGCAAGCGGCTAGTAGACTTTTTCCGCAGGGAGAGGAAGTGGTAGGAGCGGTGATTGACATGAACGGCAGGGTAGGACCTGTGGTCGGAATTGTCGAAGACTTTCACTATTTGTCATTGAAGCAGCGGATCAGCCCACTCGCTCTCAACGTGGAGGATCCGTACAAAGCCACACTTATGGTCAAGGTATCCGCCAACAATGTGCAGCAGAGTCTCGCCGAGATCGCTACCGTGTTGTCTGCTTTTGATCCCTTGTACGTCTTTGATTATCAGTTCTTGGATGACCAGTTTGCCCGAATGTACGAGGCCGAGGTGCGCATGGGCAAAGTCATTACTTATGCGACTGTCGTAGCATTTTCGATATCCATCCTCGGGTTGTTGTCGTTGAGCCTTTTCGTCATCAATTCGAAGCTCAAGGAAATTGCGATCCGCAAGGCCCTCGGGGGCGGGCAGTGGCACATCTTTTCCCGACTCTCTCAGCAGCTCTTTTGGTGGATTGTCCTGGGCAATCTGCTGGCCCTTCCGTTGGTCTATTGGCTAGCGCAGCGGTGGGTACGCGATTTCATTTATCAGATCAGTCTCGGTCATCTGGCCTGGATGTCACTAGCCTCTGCGAGCCTCACCCTATTTGCGGGATTTCTGGTGATACTTCGCAAGTTGCAAGAGACCATGCGGATGAACCCTGTCGATTTTTTGAGGAGCGAGTAGGTGGGGCATTCGATGGTCAAGGGGGCCTGTGCCGCGGAGCATTGTAAACAATTGCGCGAGGTATATGCAAAAGGTTAGGTGCCCTGTGATATGCGGGTGGTGGGAAAGCGGCACACCGGGCTCTCCGCTATATCCAGCTCCCCGCTACCCAACCCTGTGCCGGGACCGACTGAATTTAGGTTTTTAACAGGCAGCGCAGTGTCAGTTTTCAGCCGGTCCACTGGCAATCCCCGCGGATGCCGCTTACGATCCCTGGCCCTCAGGTGGAGGGATGGGCAGCAGGGGGTAGTGCCAACAACATTCAACAGAACCGTCGTGTACCTAGTTTTAGCATACATAGTACGTTAGTAAGTTGCAATTATATTATTTCAAGAATTGTTGGTGCTTTAGTGTCCTCTTCTGGGTATTCTTACCAGTATTTTTTACTGTTTGCAGAATATTCCGAGGGGGAGATGGCAAGCAATTGGCAAACTAGACGCTCCCGGGAATGGACAGAACACGGAATCCTTGGAGGAGGAGGTGTTCAGCAAGTGACTTAATGACTAAAGACCATAACTACTAAAGAGATGACAAAACTACTCCTATCGGCTTCGATCGTGATGATTTTAGTGCTTCCTGCTCGTGCCCAGTGGTTGGGCCCTGACGGGGACCTTTTATCCACTTCCAATGCGGTCGAAATCAACAGCGAGCTGACGGTCAATGTTGATGAGACTAACAGCAACTTCCTACGCTTTCAAAGTAACAACTCCAATGAGAGCAACTTATTGCTGTATACCAGTGGCATTGCTCGCTGGAACATTTATGGGAAGAATGCGGATTTGATATTTCGTAAGGCCGGGAATTCTTCCTTCAATGCACTGCGCATCAAGAGTGACGGAAAGATTGGTATCGGTACGAACTCTCCTTTTTCGAAGTTCCACGTTGCGGGTTCTTATACTCAGACGGGCAAGGAGTTGTTCTTTGACAACAACGATAAGTTAAATTTCCTTCGCAACGCCGCCTTTGATGGGGGTTGGAAGTACCTCAATGATGATGAGGCTGAGATGTTTCAGATGCGCAATGGAGAGTTCAACTTCTATTCCGTGGGACCTGGGTCGGCGGATACCGGACTTACCTGGAGACAGTT
>JBCCXG010000427.1:0-5724 GCA_039191945.1 Bacteroidota bacterium | reverse complement strand
CGGATGTATCTGGACGGTAGAAATCGGCCGAAGGGCAGCTTCTTGCCAATGCCAAGGACCTTTTTGACAACTTTCTGCTTCTTGGCCTTCTCCTCTTCGCTGGGGCTGGTTTTCTCTCTCAAGTAGTCCAGTGTAAATAAGTTGGCCGTGTCGGAGGCCAGGGGTAAGTGGATCGAAAGGATCTCAGTGCGCTGCTGAAAGACCGCGAGAGAGCACTCTTCCACGAGATCGGAGCCGTAGCCTGTTTTGTACTTGTCGTAGGCGATGACGTGACACCCAAAGCCTGTCAGCTTTTCGGCGAGGGCACTTCCCATGAATCCATAGCCATAAATCCCCACGGTCTTGCCTTTCAGCTCCATTCCTCTATTGCCTTCGCGATCCCAGATCTTTTCTCTGACCTCGAGATCCGCAAGATTGAGCCGATGGAGTAGGGAGAGCAGCATTCCCACGGCGTGCTCACCCACTGAATCGCGGTTGCCTTCGGGTGCATTGACAAATTGAACACCCTTTTCCTCGAGGTAGGGTACATCCATCTTATCCAAACCCGAACCCGCTCTTGCGATGAATTTGAGGCTCGACGCCCGATCGATGAGCGCTTTATCAATGGCCGTTTTGCTGCGAATGATCAAGCCTTGATAGTCTTGAATGCGTTCGAGTATTTCTTCGCGGGTGATGTTGGGTTGATAATCCACTGTCACCTTGCGCGATTGAAGCATCTCCAGAAGAGACTCGTGCATTCGGTCGATGATCAGGACGCTGTTCTCCATTCAAAGGTTGTATATCGCGTGTGCTACAGAGAAGTAAACGGCAAGCCCCAAAAGATCATTCGCCGTTGTGATGAATGGTCCGGATGCGAGGGCTGGGTTGATGCCAAATTTGTCTAGGATGAGTGGAGTGATCGTCCCCATGAATGAAGCCAACAGTACCACGCTGAATAGGGCAATAGCCACTGTGTATGCCAACAAGGCTTCGCCGAATATCAATATCACTGCACCCAGCACCATCAGCGCTAAGATGATACCGTTGACGGCGGCGACGAACAAGACCTTTACCAAGCGACTGCTCATACTGGATTCGAAAGCATGAGGGTTGGCCAGGCTCTGCACTACAATCGAGGAGGACTGTATCCCGACATTCCCTCCCGTGGCCATGATCAAAGGAATAAAGAGCGCCAGTCCGGTGATGATTGCGATATCGCCGCGAAACAAATCGGTGATCTGAGCAGCCAATAGGCCTCCGGCCATCCCGATGATTAGCCAGGGGAGTCTCGCTTTTGACAATTGCCAGATCGAATCGGCTTCTTCTACGTCGGAGGATATTCCCGCCATGATTTGCCTTTCTTCGTCCGCCATTTCAGTGATTACGTCCAGGATGTCGTCGATGGTGACTCTACCCACCAACTTGCCCGCTGGGGTCACGACAGGTACGGCTTCCAAATCATACTTCTGCATGATGGCCGCCACTTCTTCTTCTTCCATGTACGTCTCTACACTGATGATACCGTCATCGTAGATGTCGGCAACGTGCACTTCATCTTCTGCCAGAATGATTTTCTTGAGGCTTACCTTTCCCAACAAGCGGCTGTGATTGTCCACCACATATACAGAGTAGATTTTTTCGACCTTCTCGGCCTGCTTTCTGATTTCCTCGATGCACTGTCGGATGTTCCAGTTGAGGTTGGCTTTGATCAACTCCTTGGCCATGAGCCCACCAGCCACATCTTCATCGTAGCGCAGGAGATCGGTGATGTGCTCGGATTTCTCCTCTTCGAGCATGCTGATGACCTCTTCCCTTCTTTTGAGGGGTAGTTGCATGGCAATGTCTGCTCCGTCATCCGAATCCAGCTGCTCGAGGAACTCAGCGATCTCCTCCAGGTCGAAGAGCTCCAAAAAGTCTTTTCTGACGTCCTCGTCTAGCCCATTGAGGATGGCTGCGTCTACTTCTGGAGGTAGGACATCAAATACCAGTTTGCACTCTTCCGCATTGAACCGATCCAAGAGTACAGAAATATCAGCTGCGTTGACTCCTTCTAGCGTATTGGTAATGAAATTGACATCTCGGTCCTGAAGCGCTTCCGCAAATCGGTCCGAATACTCCTTGGATAGAGCAAATTCCATTACGGTTTCCATGACTTCTGGATTTTGGTCGTCAGTAAAACAAAGTCCTCAACCGATAGTTGCTCCGCGCGTAGATCGAACTCTGGATGGGACACCAGTGCAGCGGGCAAATTTAGATTTTTTAGTGCGTTGCGCAACGTTTTGCGACGCTTTCCAAAACCTTCCTTCACGACCCGGCGAAAGAGTTTTTCATCGCAAGAGAGTGCGCTTGTTTCATTTCGCCGCAACCTGATCACGGCAGATTGTACCTTGGGTGGAGGATCAAAAACGTGGGGTGGTACGGCAAAGAGTAATTCAATGTCAAAAAAGGCCTGAAGCAATACACTTAAGATGCCATAGCTCTTCGATCCGTGCGAGGAGGCCAGTCGCTCGGCGACTTCTTTTTGGATCATACAAACGGCTTCTGACACGCTGGATCTCTCATCGTATATCCTGAAGAAAATCTGGGAGGATATATTATACGGGAGGTTGCCGACGATTTGTAAGGGCGATGCATAGGCCGCCAAGTCAACCTTCAGAAAATCAGCGAGAAGTATTTTTTCTTGGCGTCGGATATAAGTGGATTTGAGAAAATCCACAGACTCCCTGTCTACATCCATCGCCACAAAGTGGTCGTGCGCGTCGATGAGATATTGTGTCAGGACTCCCGTGCCCGCACCTATTTCTATGACCGTACCTTGCGAGGAGGCCGTCAGACTTGAGGCAATTTTTCGAGCAATGTTCTGATCGAGTAGGAAATGCTGGCCGAGGTGCTTCTTTGGCTTTACGTGTCCCAAGAGAAAATAATTATGGACGAATTGCTAATTTCGATACTTATTTCCCACCAGTCACATTGATGCGCTGGAAAACCCTCGCATTCACGGCAGATGGGTTTTGAGTAGGTAAGACAAGTGCGTAATGAATTCATGAAAGACAAGAAACCGATAGTAGGTATCACCTGTGGGGACCTGAATGGAATTGGGACGGAAGTCACGATCAATGCACTGAATGACAATCGCATATTGAAGTATATGACACCCGTCATTCTGTCCACCTCTAAGGTCATTTCTTTTTATAAAAAGCAGATGAACCTTGAGGCCTTTAATTTTTATCAGGTGGATGACATCGGTAAGATCAATCCGAAAAAAGCTAACGTGCTCAATGTGTGGAAGGATCATGTCGAAGTCGTGCCCGGTGAGCCCAGTAAGACCTTGGGGAAGTTCACTAAATTGTCACTTCAGAGGGGTGTGGAACTACTCAAGAGTCAGCAAATAGATGCACTAGTAACCGCCCCGCTCAACAAAGATCTTGTACAAGGGGATGGTTTTGACTTTCCGGGGCATACAGAGTACCTAGCCTCTGCTTTTGAGCAGCAGGATAGCTTGATGTTTATGGTGCACGAGGAATTGAGAGTCGGAGTAGTAACCGGTCACATACCGCTGGCTCAGGTCAATACCTCGATCACGCGTGAACGGATCATGAGCAAGGCGCGGATTATGCTCAAGTCTCTCAAAGAGGATTTTGGGAAAAGAAAACCCAGGGTGGCCGTGCTTGGACTGAATCCACATGCGGGCGAGGGTGGCCTTTTGGGAAGGGAGGAAATCGAAGTGATCGAACCGGCGATTCAGGAGCTAAAGCGTGAGGGGCACCTGGTATCAGGCCCATTTCCTGCAGATGGTTTTTTTGGAAGCGGGATGGGGACGAAGTACGATGCCGTACTCGCTATGTACCACGATCAGGGACTTATTCCTTTTAAGCAATATGCTTTCGGGGGCGGAGTGAACTACACCGCGGGCTTGCCCGCGATACGGACCTCTCCCGATCATGGTACGGCCTTCAATCTCGCCGGTAAGAATGTGGCAGATGCGAGCTCGATGAGAAGTGCCCTTTTCTGTGCTTGCGACATTTTCCGCCAGCGTAGAGAGATGTCTGAAGCATAAAATCGCTGACCTGTTCATTTTTTGAACGGTGCCCCAGACATTTCTATGATAATTACTACCTTTGCGGTCCTATTTTTCGCTTGATGAAACGAAAGGAGTTAAGAGCGTTTGATATCAACATTCATCGACTTGCTAATGGCGAGCATGAGTTTCAGTTCAAAGTCTCCAATGAACTACTTGATTTCTTCGAGCAAAATATTGTGGAAGGTGCCTCTGGGCAGTGTGACATTGTGCTCATAAAAACGGAGACGATGATGACGCTGAAGTTCCAGATCGCAGCCACCGTCGACTTGATTTGTGACGTGAGTTTGAAGCCGTACACGCAAGACGTGCAGGTAGTCAAAGAGCTGATCATCAAGTTTGGCGAGGAAGAAAAGGAATTGAGCGAAGATGTGCTGGTCATGCACTGGGATACCCAGCAGATCAATGTGGCAGAGTACATTTACGAGTTCCTGTTGTTGGCAGTACCGATGAAGCGCATTCATCCTGATATTGCTGCGGAGGACCGACCGGAGTTGATCTATGTATCGGAGAGTGAGAACGGTGATGATGACGACGACGATGCCATAGATCCGAGATGGGAAGCATTAAAGAAGTTGAAATAATAAACGATTAGAAGAAAATGGCGCATCCTAAACGAAAAATCTCCAAGACCAGAAGGGACAAGCGTAGAACGCACGTGAAGTCAAGCCCCAAGGGTTATGTGATCTGTCAGACGACGGGGGAGGCTCACTTGCCTCATCGCGCTCACTGGCATGAAGGCAAGCTTTACTACAAGGGTAAAGTGGTCATGGAGAAGGAAGTATTAGCTTAAGAAATTCTTTAGTTTACAATGGTATCAGCCTGGTTTTTTCCAGGCTGATTCTATATTAGCCAATCATGTCGATCATAAAAGCTGCGATCACGGGTGTGGGTGGAAATGTACCTGACTACATCCTCACCAATCAGGAACTCGAGACACTTGTGGATACCAACGACGAATGGATCACCACCCGGACTGGAATTCGTGAGCGACGAATCCTGAAGGGCGAAGACCAGGGCATGTCGGTGATGGGAGTGAAAGCAGTAAAGGAGTTGTTGGAAAAGACAAATACGGATCCCGCAGAGGTGGGACTACTGCTTTGTGCTACGGTGACCCCTGATATGATCTTCCCGGCCACTGCCAACGTCATCGCTACTGAAGTTGGTGCCGTCAATGCCTTTAGTTATGATCTAAGTGCGGCCTGCTCAGGCTTCATCTACGCCCTGGCTACCGCAGCTCAATTCATCGAAACGGGTGCCTACAAGAAAGCGATCGTGGTTGGAGGGGATAAAATGTCGTCGATCATCGATTATGAAGACAGGGCTACCTGCATTATTTTCGGCGACGGCGCAGGCGCGGTTTTGTTGGAGGCAACCGAGGAAGAGGTTGGTGTCATGGATTCGGTCATGAAGTCTGACGGATCCGGAGAAACTCATCTTCACATGAAGGCTGGAGGAAGCCGTAGGCCCGCGTCTATTGAAACGGTACAAGCACGCGAGCACTATGTTTATCAGGAAGGGTCTGCCGTATTTAAGTTCGCCGTGACAAACATGGCAGATGCTGCCGCACAAATCATGGAGCGCAACCATCTCACCGCAGATGATATTGCATACCTGGTGCCCCATCAGGCCAACAAGAGAATCATCGACGCCACGGCGAAGCGCAT